>NZ_LNCE01000010.1:0-286011 GCF_001445815.1 Janthinobacterium sp. Ant5-2-1
CGGCCCCTGCCGCATCGTGCACGACGGTGCCGCGCTCCCACAGCCAGCGCGCCGTGCCGTCGGCATGCAGCAGCCGGTATTCCAGCAGGTAGGGCTCGCCGCTGGCCACGCTGCGGTTGAAGACGTCGACGACGTAGGCGCGCTCTTCGCTGGCGATCAGGCCCGTGATGCTGCGGCGCGGCGTGGCGCCGATAAAGTCGGCGGCCGGATAGCCGGTGACGGCTTCCACGCCATCGCTGATGAACAGCATGGGCTGGTTTTCCGCCGTGGTGCAGCGAAAGGCGATGCCGGGAATATTGCCGATCAGCGAGCGCAACTGTTGCTCGCTTTCGCGCAGGGCGGCCAGCATGGCGCGCCGTTCGCTGATGTCGGTAATGAACAGCACATATAAATCCTGGTCGGCCAGGCGCGCGCTGGCCATCGAACGTTGCACGGCCACGGGGGCGCCATCCTTGCGCAGGTAGACGATTTCCTCGCTGGTGTGGGACACCTCGCCTTCGCCCGTGCGCAGGTAGTGCAGCAGGCCGTGTCGTTCCGACTGGCGCACGTCGCTGACCAGCACGCTGATATGGCGGCCGACAATTTCCGCCGACCTCCAGCCGAGGATGCGCTCGGCGGCGCCGTTGAAGTCGATGATGCTGCCGTGCCGGTCGATGGTGATGACGCCGTCGACCGTGCTCGTCAGCAGGGAGCGCATCCAGTGTTCGCTCTGGTTCAGGTGGCGAAACAGCTCGCGGTAGCGCAAGAGGCCCACGGCCGAGGCAACCAGGATGGTCAGGGCGATGGTCAGCAGGGTCACGCTGATCACCAGTATCGGCCGGTTGGCATCGGCATCATTGCCGGGCGGAATCGTCCCCACGAAGCGGGCCGCCTGCATGCCCATGTAATGCATCCCCGTAATCGCGCAACCCATGACGCAGGCGCTGATCAGCGTGCGCTGCGACGAGGGCACGCGGCTGCTCCAGCCGCGCAAGCCGAAACGTATCCACAGGGCCAGGGTGGCCAGCGCCACGGCAACGACGAGCGACAGCGCGAACAGCAGCGGATCGTAGCGCAGCGACAGGCCTACACGCATGGCCTGCATGCCCGTGTAATGCATGGCGCCAATGCCCAGGCCCACCAGCAAGCCGCTGCGCAGCAGCAGCGGCGCCGTGACGGCGCGCCGGCTGATGGTGGCCAGGGCCACGAACGAGGCCGCCACGCTGGGCACGATGGACAGCAAGGTCAGGCCCGGGTCGTAATCGACGCTGGTGCTCAGCTCGAAGGCCAGCATGCCGATGAAATGCATGGCCCACACGCCGCAACCCAGCGCCAGGCTGCCGGCCAGCAGGCACAGCAAGTGCAAGCGGCGGCTGATGCTCGCCTGGGCGCGGCTGTACGCCGTCATCTGGAAAGCCATCCACGACGTGAAAATGGCGATCACGAGCGACAGCAGCACCAGACCCGGCGCATGCTGGCCGTGATGCAGCTGGGCCGGGTCGGCGGGAAGGTGGAACAGGTGCTGGACGCTGGCAGGTATCATCGTAGGCAAACGGGTGGCGCGTTGGCGCCGGCATGGACGCCTGCCGCCACTGCGGGTGATCGATGCGAATTACCTTACCAGATTTACGGAAACAAATATCTTAATTGTAATTATTTTCTCTGTCTTGCAAGCGATTCCCGAGCGGGACAGGTGGGTCGCGGACTTGTCGTGCCCGTGGAATGGCGATGCTGGCGAGGAAGTTGCCATCAAGAATTGTGTGGTTTTTTTGCAAGGTGCGACACCTTGCCTGGTGTCATGCTACATTCGCGTCCTGTTTTTTCTGAAGGATGACGATGCCTTTAAGTGACAACTTCTTGCGGCATAATCAGCAAGCCTGGGATGCCCAGGCTGTACAGAACAGCCCATGGTCGCAGCCTGTCGACTGCGCCACCATCGCCGCGGCGCGCGTCGGGCAGTGGCAAATCCATTTGACGCCCGGCCCCTTGCCGGCCGGCTGGCTGGGCGATGTGCAAGGCAAGCGTATCCTGTGCCTGGCCAGTGCCGGCGGGCAGCAGGCGCCCGTGCTGGCCGCCGCCGGCGCACACGTGACCGTCTTCGATTTATCTGGGCAGCAACTGGCGAAAGACCGCATGGTGGCTGAACGCGACAGCTTGCACCTGGCCACCGTGCAGGGTGACATGCGCGACCTGAGCCGTTTTGCCGACGCCAGTTTCGACCTCATCGTCCACCCCGTGTCGAACCAGTACGTGCCCGACATCGCTCCCGTATGGCGCGAATGCGCACGCGTGCTGGCGGACGGCGGCGTGCTGCTGAGCAGTTTCTTCAATCCGGCCGTGTTCATCGGCGACCGCGATCCGCAATGGGCAAAGCAGGGCTTGATACGTCCCCGTTTTGTGCTGCCGTATTCGGATGTGGAGGATATGCCAGCCGATGCGCTGGCAGCGCGCATGGACAGGGGCGAGGCGCTGATCTTCGGCCACGGCCTGGACAGCCAGATCGGCGGCCAGCTGGCGGCGGGTTTCGTGCTGGCAGGCTACCACGAGGAAATGCATCCCCACCCGCGCTTTGAAATTGAAAAATACCTGCCCAGCTTTATCGCCACGCGCGCCGTCAGGGTGGCGCGCGCGATAGCTTAGTTGTACGGCTGCAGATCGAGCCACACGGCATACGACAGGCGCTTGCCGTTCCACAGTCCGCCGCCGCGGATGACGGCGTCGCACGAGGTCAGCTGGCCCACCAGGTCCATGCGGCCCAGGTTGCGGCGCAGGCGCAGCGCGTCGTTGTGCGACAGGTAGCCGACCAGCAGGCCATCGATGAAGACGGCGATGGCCTTGTCCTGGAACGGGTTGGCGTCGTCGCAGACGAGCAGGGCCAGGCATTTCTCTTCCGCATTGCCGGGACCGTGTTCGCCGGCCAGTTTGGCGATGGCGGGCTGGTACATCGCTTCGTTTTCCACTTCCGACGCAAAGCGGCCCTCGTCGCTCCAGTGGTGCGCGGGTGCGCCGGGAGGAATCGCCGGCACGTACTGGCGCACCGAGACGAGCGGCTTGTGCAGCGGTTTGACGGGCGTGCGGCCGCTGAAGACGTAGTACAGCAGGGCGATGACGATCACGATGGCAAGCAGGTAAAGCATGGTATCTCTCTGATTTCGAAGGGGGAAGCCGGGCTCGCGGGCGCGCCGCGCGGCGTTGCCGCTACTATAGCAAGTTCGCCGCCCGGATCCGGGTAAATCTGGCCATGATCTGCCGCCGGCGCCGCAGTGCCAGCGGGTCGCTCAGCACGATGGGCGAGGCACCCGTCAGCCCCGAATAATACTGGCCGTGCCGGCGCAGGACGATGGCATAGTCGCGCAGCGTGTGGCCGTGCGCCAGCATGCGCGCGTCGCAATCGATCTCGATGGCAAAGCGCAGCCGGTGCAACTGCCACCACAGGGGCAGGTTCCAGGGCATGAGCACGATCAAGGCATGCGCCACGGCCAGCAGCAGCGGATCGCGCGCGGCCAGCCGGCATCGCTCGTGCGCCAGCAGCAGCGCTTGTTGCTGGGGCGGAATCAGCTGCAGCCAGACGGGCATCACGATGCGGGGGCGCAGCAGCCCCGCCACGCAGGGGCCGATGCCGCCGCTCAAAAATACCGGCGTGCCCAGCAAGGTGCTCTTTTGCCAGCGGCGCTGGTGCGACAGCAGCCAGGCGCTGCGCAGTAGCAATATCAACAACATGCCCATCGACAAGACAAACCAGCCCAGCTTCAGCTGCGCCTGTTCCGCCGGCATGGCCCCCAGCACGCCGGGCAGCCATGCCAGCGGCAAGAGGACGGACGCGGCGATGGCCGCCAGCCACAGCCAGCGCGTCGTGTGTCCGCGCCGCTGCAGCACGGGCTCGGCGCGCCAGGCGGCAACGCTCAACAGTAGCGCCAGCGCCATGCTGGAAGCCAGCCAGGCCGGCACTAGCGTGTCAGCGCCATGCCGACGGAGGCGGGCGCCGTGTGCTTGAAACCGAATTGCGCATATAGCTCTTGCGCCTGGCCATCGGCGATCAGGCTGACGTACGCGCTTTCAGGCACCTCCGTCTCGATGAATTGCATGATCTCGCCCATGATGCGCTTGCCCAGGCCCTTGCCCTGGTGGGCCGGCAGCACGGCGATATCGGTGACCTGGAAGAAGCAGCCGCCATCGCCGATGACGCGGCCCATGCCCACCACCTCGTCGCCATCCAGGATTTGCACGGCAAACAGCGAGTTCGGCAAGCCCTTGGTTGCCGCCGCCGCGCCTTTTGGGCTCATGCCGGCGGTAACGCGCAGGTGCTGGTAGGTGGCGATGGAGGGAATGGCCAGGCGGATGGTGTAGGGCGATGCTGCGGTCAAGACGGTCTCCTGTGCAATATGGATGGAATGACCATTATAGGCGGCACGCTTTATTCGCCGCGCGCTATGTTGTCCGGAGCGCTTTTGCGCTATGGTGGCGTCATCCATTTATTTGTTGAAAGCACGCCATGTCCGCAGGATTTACCGCCACCGAGTTGTCCGTCATTAATGAAGACGACGCCCTGATCACCACCCTGGCCGCCCCAGCCGGCAAAGGCGAGCCCGTCTACCTGATGCTGCAGCGCGCCGGCGAATATGACGAGCAGGACGTGGCCATGGGCATGGACGAGCCCTACATCGAATACTGTGGCCAGGAATTCGCCTGGTATGGCCACATGCACGCCGTGATTTTGCATCCGAACCGTTTGTCCGTGCAGATGGATGCCGAGGCGGCCATGCAGATGGATGACGACGGCCAGATCGACGTGCGTTTCAATTTGACGCCGGAGCGCTACGCCCAGCTGCAGCAGGCGCTGCGCACCACGTTCGAGGGCTGTGATTATTATCGCGAGGAACGTTGATCTGCGTGGACGGCGCCGGCCATGGTGTCCCGTATGTTCGATAGCTGGTATTGACGGGGGGGAGAAGGCGATGACGGTGCTGATACTCGGGTTGCTGCTGTTCCTGGGCTTGCACTCGGTGCGCATCGTCGCCGATGGCTGGCGCAGCGCTCTGATGGGGCTCGAACCCATGACAACAGGAATCACAATCCTGGCCCGATAACTATTCTGTTGAAATGGAAGAGGCCCGCATATGCGGGCCTCTTCTGAGAGTTAGCGTAAATTAGCGCTTAAGCTCTTTCATCTGGTTTCGCATCACCTTGCTCACCTCCGACAGGATGTTGTTTTTCGACATGCTCTTGTGCAGGTCCTCCATCATGCTCGTGTTGCTGATCGCGTGGTTGCTCGGGATGTTGAAGTGGTTCGGCAGCGGGCGCGGCATCTGTGGCTTCAGGAGTGGGAGCGGGGTCATGATCAGCTTTCGGTGGTGTAGAAGGAACGACGAAATATTGGTTGTAGTCAACCACTATAGCAGAGGAACCTGGATCGGGAAAATACTGTTTCATGAAGTTGCACAATACTTCTTCATATTCGCTTGGTGGATCCACTCGCTTGAAAAGTTGGCGAGCTTCCGACCTATCGATAACGAATCCGTGCGTAGGATATTCCATAATTAATTTACTAAGCGCACCGGTGACTAAACTGTCCGATTTTTCATGCAGACGTTCACCATAGTGCTTCGCGATTTGTAGCGCAGCACTCATTTCGCCAAGCTTTACGGGATCTACTTGCTCGAACAGCGGCTGGTAGAGGCCGATGACGAGCGTGCTGGAGATCTCTAACGCAACTTTAGTGCTTAAGCCACTGCCACCATTGATATTTAACAAATATGATCGAAATGTTGTGAGGGCTTCTTCCCGTAGATGGGTCACACCGCGGAGGATATCAAGGCCCGAACTCTGTTGAAAAAGCTCGTCTTGCTTTCTTAGTTGCACATCGAGGGGGCCGAGTTCGGATCGGTTAGCCATTGCAAGGCTTGTTGCGCCTATGCATATCAACGTCCCTGCGCTCTTGCAATAACCTGGTATGAGAATACGAAAATTCTTGGCGCCAAAATGATGGATTGCTGCTCGAGCTATTCGGTAGCCAGCATTCGGATCGCCGCCAAAGGTGTTTAATACAAGCAACAGTTTGCGGTCGTTAGCTACCCGATCAAGCAGGAGGTCGCAAAATTGATCATATCCAGTACGATCAATTGCCCCTGAATAGAGTATTACATCGGTGTTTGCTTCGACAAAGTGGGCGGAGCATGCTGCGTAATCATTCTTGTCAGCCATGGATGTCTCTTAGTTGATGTGGTAACGAGCCGATGATGCTCGTGATTGCATCAAATTATACTCATTAAAGCAAGTTCCTCAATGCAATTATTTCGCTCACGATCACCACAATGGCGTCGCTAGAGCTTTTTTGCTATCTCCGCTGCGGTTTCATTGTAGTAGACCTGTAGCTGTCGAATGTCCTTGTGCCCAACCATCCTAGCCAGTTCAAGAATATTCAGCTTCTTAGCCAGCCTTGTGATGGCTTCATGCCTGGCGTCGTGAAAGATAAGGCCTTCGATGCCGGCGCGAGTAACTGCTTTTCGGAAAAGGCTGTCTCTGCTTTCATCGGTCACATTGAAGTGTGGGAGCTGGCTGCAGGCACTGGAAGTTCACTGGGGATTTCAAGCGCGTGCATTGAAAGAGGGACGTCGCGTTTGCTATCGGTTTTGTGCGAGGGAGATGCGCAACCGAGCCAGTGATGCGTTCGGGCGTGAGGCTGAGAATTTCCCCTGACCGCATACCCGTTTCATCGCAAACAAAAATGTTGCTGCGACGACTCCAGATACATTGGTGATCTTGCCATCGTAGGCAAGTGGTAGGCAAATGCGGTCGATCTCATCTTGGCTGATTAGACGGTCCCTCGGCGGTGGGGCTTTTCGAAGCCCAATTCCACTCGCGGCGCGCTGTTGTGAAAACGTGCGAGATCAGGTTGAGGTCACGATTGACTGTTGACCCCAATACCGTTTTAAGACGCATATCGCGCCATTGCCCCAGGATGTCCGGTGTTATATCTGCGACCATGTAATCCCCAAGCTTCTTGTCGGCAACAACGTGTTTCGCAATTGCTGATAAACGGATAGTTTCCCAATGCGCACCCTTTTTGTGTACGGAAACCTCGTCGCGATACCGCTCAAACGCTTGTAGGCAGGTTTTGCCTGTTACGATGCCAGTTGCGTCGCTGCGGCGCAGTTGCGCTTCCGTTCGGCCGCCCTTGCAACGGCTTCTGCCTTAGTACTAAATGTCTCTGATTCGCGGGTGCCAAGCGCTGCCACTTCTGCGCGCCAGCCGCCTGAACGTTTTCTAAATGATGCCGTGATCTCTCCAATTTGGCGTAATCATGGCGTAAATTTGGCGTAACGCCTATCAGTTTTTATCGGGTTTAATCGGGAATGTTTGGATTGAACAGGCAAGAAAAAAAGCCACTAAATCCTTGATTCTATTGGACTTAATGGCTTTATCGGTACTTCTTTGATGTGTTCTGTGGTGCCGGGAGCCGGAATCGAACCGGCACGCTGTTTCCAGCGCGGGATTTTGAGTCCCGTGCGTCTACCTATTCCGCCATCCCGGCAACGCGAGACGCATTATCACTGATTTGTCACAATCTGGCAAGTTTTATGCTTGGCGTGCGTTTGCAGAAGTATGGAGACTCTTTGAGCGCGCCGATTCCAGCGCAAGAAGCGGAGTGCCGCGCCTGGCCTGCCGTCCTATCGTATCCCTTCATTCACTTGGAGGGATATCCCATGAAGCAACTGGAAAACAAGGTCGCCATCATCACGGGCGCCAGCTCGGGCATCGGGCATGCGGCGGCGCGGCTGTTTGCCCGCCATGGCGCGCGGCTGGTGCTGGTGGCGCGGCGGCGGGCCGTGCTCGATGCGCTCGTGGCGCAGCTGGCGGACGGCGGCGCGCAAGCCGTGGCTTGCGTGGGCGATGTGGGCGACGCCGCGTGCGCGCAAGAGGCCGTGGCGCTGGCGCTGCAACGCTTTGGCGGCCTCGATATCGCTTTTAATAATGCGGGCACCCTGGGGCCCATGGGGCCCACGCAGGAAGTTGCCCTGGAAGACTGGCGGGCGACGGTCGATACCAACCTCACCAGTGCCTTCCTGGCGGCCAAGTATCAGTTGCCTGCCATGGCGGCGCGCGGCGGCGGCTCGCTGATTTTCACGTCCACGTTTGTCGGCCATACCTTGGGCATGCCCGGCATGGCAGCGTATGCGGCCAGCAAGGCGGGCGTGATCGGCTTGACGAAGGCCCTGGCGGCCGAGTATGGCGCGGCAGGCATCCGCGTGAATGCCTTGTTGCCAGGCGGTACCGATACGCCGTTGGGGCGGCAAGTGGCCAGTACGTCCGAAGCGCTGGCCTTCGTGGCGGGACTGCATGCATTGAAACGCCTGGCCACGCCGGACGAGATCGCCCGCTCGGCGCTGTACCTGGCCTCCGATGCATCGAGCTTTACCACCGGTACGGCGCTGCTGGCCGACGGTGGCGTGTCCATCGTACGGGCATAACGGGGCGCCGAAAACGCCGACGGCCCGGGGATGAGCCGGGCCGTCGGTGGTGCTGCTAGATCAAGCTCAGTTGTGAGCCGAGTTCAGCTGACGCGCGATGATGTCGTGGTTGAGCCAGACAACCGGTGCCGGCGGTTCCGACATGGTGTGGAACATCAACGGGCCCGTGCCTTCCAGAACCAGCGAGCTCAGGTGGTCGGTGATCAGTTCCTTGCGGTCCTTGTGCAGCTTGGTGATGTCGTCCGAGGTGCCGATCATGACTTCGGCCAGCTCCGGGGTGTTGTCCATCGGCCAGGCGGCGAAGTTGCGGAACTGCACGCTGGTGGCGTCGCCATTGTAGGCGGCGATACGGTCGAGCAAGTCTTGCAGCGCAACGCCGTCTTCCAGCAAGCCCTGGCAGGTTTTCCACTGCTCTTCGGCCCAGGCCGCGCCGCCTTCTTTTTTCAGCGCGTCGAGCAGCGGGAACAGGGACAGCTCCACGCCGACGAAAATGTCGGACGAGTTCGTGCGGATTTCCGGGCAGTTGAAGACGGTGGCCTTGATGCCTTTGTCCCACGCGGCCTTGGCCACGTTTTCCAGGCGCATCTTCGCCAGGCCCTGGGTGTAGTTGCTGTAGGTTTGCCACTGGTACTTGCCGTCGATCAGGATTTCGGTACCGTGGTAGCCGTAGGCGCTGTAGCGCACCTGGCCGCCCGTTTGCTCGATGCGGGCGCGGATGGCGGCGCTGCCGTCGATCAAGTGCTGCAAGGTGTTGGCCGTGACTTCGTCGAAGTTCATCAGGATCAGCTTGCCCAGGTCGCTGTCGAGCAGGGCGCGCGAGGACATGAAGCGCTCGCCGCGGCCTTTGTAGATGCGGTTGGCGATCGCCAGGAAGACTTTGACCTTGGGAATACCGCCAGCCATGGTGTGGGCGAAATACACATTGCTGCCGTCAGGAATCAGGCTGTCCAGCTCGGCCATGGCTTTGGCCACGGAAGCGCTGAAACGGGCGATGCCGGCTTCGCGGCAGCGTTCGATCTGCGCCCAGTCCAGCTTGTCTTCCTGCCAGCTCTTCAGGGTCATGTCGGCCAGCAGGGCCGTCGGCGTCGGTTCGCCGGCTGGCGCGTCGAGGTCGAAACCGGCCATCAGCGGCACATTGATGATGCGCCCGCCCAGGTTGGCTTCCGCTTCGGCCAGCTCTTCCGCGTTCAGCGGGCGCAGCGCCATGTTTTCATCGCGGCGGCCGACCGTCATGCCGACGATATTCATGCCCGCCTTGCGCGCCTCGTCCAGCAAGCCATTTACATAGCCGCGGCCGAACAGCTCGCCGAACAGCACAAAGGTGTCGCCCTTGCGGAAGATATTTTTTTGCGGGATGTCTCTTAAGGACGTGATCTCGGTCATGGTGTCAATTCATTCTAAAATTAGCAGGGCAGATGGCTGATGCGACTGCCCGCTGGTTCAACATAGTTGTAAATTATGCGCCATTTCAGCGAGGAAAATCCTGTTGCGAACGATTCTCGTCTGGAATGGCATCTTCTTCTGCATGCAGCTCTTATTCTTTCGCCATGGCGTATTTTACGCTGCCACGGCGCACAGCGCCCGCGGACAGGGTCAGATAAGCCCGGAAGGCGCCGATATTACCTCAGCTTGGCCGCGCAGGTAAGCAGAATTGATCTAGAACAAATCCTGCTGGCCCGACACAAGCCGTGAAAAATCGTCGCCCAAGAAGGGCAGGATGGCGTCGGCCACCGGCTGCAGCTGGCGCGTCAGGTAGTGGTGGTAGTCGATGGGCGAGCGCTGCGTTTCCAGCGGTTCCGGCCCCGCCACCGTGATGACATAGCTGATCCAGCCGCCGTTCTGGTATTGCAGCGGCCGGCCCTGCGACTTGTTGTAGGCGTCGGCCGTGCGCGCCGCGCGCACGTGGGGCGGCACGTTGCGCTGGTAATCGTCGAGCGGGCGGCGCAATCGCTTGCGGTAGACCAACAAGGCATCGAATTCGCCGCGCACCGTGCGCGCCACGTAGTCGCGCACATAGTCCTGGTAGGCGGCGCGCTGAAAGATGCGCCGGTACAAATCCTGCTGGAATTGCTGCGCCAGCGGCGTCCAGTCGCTGCGCACGGTTTCCAGGCCCTTGTAGACCATGTCCTCGCTGCCGTCGGGTTTGCCGACCAGGCCCGCGTAGCGCTTCTTGCTGCCTTCTTCCGAGCCGCGGATGGTGGGCATCAGGAAACGCCGGTAATGCGTCTCGAATTCCAGCTCCAGCGCGTTCTCGAGGCCAAACTCGTCGCGCAAGTGGGCATCCCACCAGGCATTCACGTGCGCCACCAGGGCGCGGCCGATCTTGCCTGCCGCTTCGTCGCTATGCGCCGTTTTCAGCCACACGAAGGTGGAATCCGTGTCGCCATAGATCACCTGATAACCCTGCTCGGTGATCAGCTCGCGGGTGCGGTGCATGATGTCGTGGCCGCGCAAGGTGATCGACGAGGCCAGGCGCGGATCGAAGAAGCGGCAGCCGCTCGATCCCAATACGCCATAGAACGCGTTCATGATGATTTTCAAGGCTTGCGACAGCGGCGCGTTGCGCTCGCGCTTGGCCGTCTCGCGCCCTTGCCATACCTGCTTCACGATGGCCGGCAGGCAATGTTTGGCCCTTGAAAACTGCGCACCCCGGTAGCCGGGCACGGTATCGGCTTCGTCGCCACTGGTACCCACCACCAGGCCTACGGGGTCGATGAGGAAGGTGCGGATGATGGATGGATACAGGCTTTTGTAGTCGAGCACGAGCACGGAGTCGTACAGGCCCGACTGGGAATCCATGACGAAGCCGCCGGGACTGTTTTCGCCGGAGACGTCGCCCAGGTTGGGCGCCACGTAACCTTGCCGGTGCATCAGCGGCAAATATAAATGCTCGAAGGCGGCCACGGAGCCGCCGCTGCGGTCGGCCGCCAGGCCCGTCACGCTGGCCCGTTCCAGCAAGAAGGTCAGCAACTCGGTCTTGGCGAAGATGCGTGTGACCAGCTCGCAATCCTTGAGGTTGTAGCGGGCCAGCGCCGGCTTGTCTTCGCGGAAACGCCGGTCGATCTCGGCCATGCGCTGGTAGGGATTGTCGATGGACTTGCCTTCGCCCAAGAGCGTTTGCGCCACGTTTTCCAGGCTGAACGAGGAAAAATTCCATGTCGCGGACTTCAATGCTTCGATGCCGTCGATGATCAGGCGTCCCGCCGCGGCCGCGAAATAATGTTCCTGCTTGCCGCCATGCTCGCGCCATTCCATGACGGCGCCGCCGCGTCCCAGTTTCAACGGTACCTGGTAGCGCTCGGCGTGCTGGCGCAGCACGCGCAAGTCGAACTGCACCAGGTTCCAGCCGATGATGGCGTCGGGATCGTGGCGCTCCATCCACGTGTTCAGGCGTTCGAGTATCTGTGCGCGGCTGTCGCAGTATTCGAGGTCGAAGTCCAATGCGTCATCGCCGCCGTTTGGCGGCCCCAACATGTAGACCTGGCGCTGGCCGCAACCTTCCAGGGCCAGCGAATACAGCTCGCCATGGGCCGTCGTCTCGATATCGAGCGACACCAGTTTCAATGTGGGGCGGTAGCCGGGCGCAGGTTTCAGCTGCACTTCCGTTTCTCCGCTGAACGTTACCGGCGCCGTGATGAAACGCTCCATCAGGTAGCGCTCGGGCGGGCGGATGTCGGCTTCGTACACGTCGACGCCGTGCGCGCGCAGCTGCTTTTCCAGCTTCAGCAAATGCCGGTATTGCTTGCAGTACAGGCCCAGCACGGGGCGGTGGTGGAAATCGCACAGCGACAGGGGACGCAGTTCCGCATGGCGTTCGCCGCGCAGCAGCTGTTGTGCCTGTTCTTGCTGCTCCATGGGAATAAAGGCGACGGCCGTCTGCACGGGCAGGCGCACGTGGCGGGGCCCGGCATCCGTTGCCAGCCAAAAATCGACTTCCGTGCCGGCGCTCGTGTCGCGCCAGTGGCGGGTCAGGATGAAGCCCTGTTCGGGCGTGTGCTGGGTGTTGCCTGTCATGATGCCGTGAGTGTCGGATGTGCTGGCCTGCACATTACAGCAAGCTGACGCAGGGCGGGGGCGGTTGCGGCTATAATTTTCTGCATCGAAGACGATAACAAGAGCGCGCCGCGCCACCCACCCCGGAGACAGCATGCAAGCAATGAGTTATGTACACGGCGCCCACGAGACGCCGTTGATCGGCGACACCATCGGCGCCTACCTGGACGGCATTGCCGCCCGCTACGGCCAGCACGACGCCCTGATCGTGGCGCACCAGAACGTGCGCTGGACGTACCTTGAATTCCAGCAGCGCGTGCACCGCCTGGCCGCCGGCCTGCTGAAACTGGGCTTGCAGCCGGGCGACCGGGTCGGCATCTGGTCGCAGAATTGCGCCGAATGGGTGCTGACGCAGTTCGCCACGGCGAAAGCTGGCTTGATCATGGTCAACATCAATCCGGCATACCGGCGCTCGGAACTCGAATACGTGCTCGACAAGGTGCAATGCAGCGCGCTGATCCTGTCGCCCAGCTTCAAGTCCAGCGACTACCTGGCCATCGTGCAGGACGTGGTGCCGGACATCGCCCGCTCGCGCGCCGGCGCCCTGCAATCGCCGCGCCTGCCGCAATTGCGCCACGTCATCCGCCTGGGCACGGCCGCCACGCCGGGCATGCACAACTTCGATGCCTTGATGGACGGCATCATGGATGCCGACCTGGCGCACCTGGAAGAAGTGAGCGCTGGCTTGCAGTTTGACGACGCCGTCAACATTCAGTTCACGTCCGGCACCACGGGCGCGCCGAAAGGCGCCACCTTGACGCACCACAATATCCTGAACAACGGCTTTTTCATCGGAGAAGCCATGCGCCTCACCGAACGGGACCGCTTGTGCATTCCCGTGCCCCTGTACCACTGCTTCGGCATGGTGCTGGGCAATCTGGCTTGCGTCACGCATGGCGCGGCGATGGTGTTTCCCGGCGAAGGGTTTGATCCGAAAGCCGTGCTGGAAACCGTGCAGGCCGAGCGCTGCACGGGGCTGCATGGCGTGCCGACCATGTTCATCGCCATCCTCGACCATCCTGACTTCAAGCAATACGATCTGTCCCAGTTGCGCACCGGCATCATGGCCGGTTCGCCATGCCCGATGGAAGTCATGACGCGGGTCATCGAGCTGATGCACATGGCGGAAATCACGATTGCCTATGGCATGACGGAAACGTCGCCCGTCAGCTTCCAGACATCGATCGAGGACCCGCGCGAAATGCGCGTGTCGTCCATCGGCCGGGTCCATCCGCACCTGGAAGTGAAAATCATCGATGCGGAAGGGCGCATCGTGCCGCGCGGCGAGAAGGGAGAGTTGCTCACGCGCGGCTATTCCGTGATGCAGGGCTACTGGGGCGACCCTGAAAAAACCAGCGAAGCCATCGACGCGGCGCGCTGGATGCACACGGGCGACCTGGCCGTGATCGATGACAACGGCTTTTGCAGCATCGTCGGCCGCTCGAAGGACATGGTGATACGCGGCGGCGAAAACATCTACCCGCGCGAAGTGGAGGAATTCCTGTACCGCCACCCGAGCGTGCTCGACGTGCAATGCGTGGGCGTGCCGGACGCCAAGTATGGCGAAGAGCTGTGCGCCTGCATCATCTTGCGTCCCGGCACGCAGGCTACCAGCGACGATATCCGCGCCTTTTGCGACGGGCAGATCGCCTACTACAAGATTCCCCGCTACGTGCGTTTCGTCGAGGAATTCCCCATGACGGTGACGGGCAAGATCCAGAAATATGTCTTGCGCAAGCAGGTAGCCACGGATTTGGGCTTGAGCACGGAGTAAGGTTTTCGCCAGCCCATAAAAAAACACCGGGACGCTCGCGCGGCCCGGTGTTTTTTTATGGATTCAGCGTCAAGCTCAGGCCATCGCGGCTTGCGGTGCGCGCGCTGGCGTGCGGCGGCGCATGAAGGCCAGCAAGCCCAGGCCTGCCAGCAGCATGGCATAGGTGCCTGGTTCCGGCACGGCCGACACGTTGACCGTGTTGAAGCCGGCGCCGTTCATCGCGACGTGGCCATAATTGATCGAGCTGACCGAATTGGCGATCAGGGTACCGTTCATGTCGCCCGAACCCGAGAACGCGCTGTTCGGCGCCAGGATGCTGCCGTTGATGCCGACGTTCTGCAGGTTGGTGGTGGTGGCGTTGGCGAAGTTGAACAGCGTGCGGTTGGCGAAGCTGGCGAAATTGTCGAAGCCGCCGCTCATGGTGATGTTGCTGGCCGTGCCGTTGATGATGATGCTGGCCGTGCTTTTCAGCGAGGACAGGTCCAGGGTCAGGTTATGCAGGTTCGACGCATCGATGTTGAAAATATTCACGTCGGCGTTGACATTGCCCACCAGGGTCATGTTGCCGTACTGCGAGATGACGGTACCGTTCGATTGCAGCTTGGCCACGTCGCCCGACAGGGTCGTCAGTTGCTGCTTGGCGCCCGCGAAGTCCAGGGTGGAAGCGTTGCCTTTGCTGATGTTGTTCGTTGGGAACCATTGTGGCGCCGTCAGGGTGGCGTTAGGATTGCTGACGCCGTACACGGCCGAACCGCCGAGCGTGCCCCAGCCCGTGTTCAGGTTACCGCCAGCAACGACCGAATTGACGGCGTTGCCTGGTTTTTTGTTCGTGCCGACGTTGTAGTTGTCCAGGTAGATATTGCCGCCGGCGGCGATGCTGCCGCCGACGCTGGTAAAGCCGCTGGCGCCGCTGCTGCCGATGTTGCCGAAGATGAAGGCCGAGTAGCCATTGGCGACGCCGAGGTCAACCACGGTGGCCTGGGCCGAAGCGCTGAAGGAGAAGGCGAACAGGGCGGCGCTGATGAGCGGCAAGGTGCGGGTAGCAAATAATTTCATGGACAATCTCATAGTAAATTGGGGGACGAATAGGGCGGGAAAGCAAGACACCGCCATCGCGCAGTCCGCTATTATAATATAAAAAACAATGTTAGTTCAATTTAGGTAATTAACTATATTTTAAGGCAACACTTTTCCTGCGGGCGGCAATTGTCTGGCGGACATAAAAAAACCGGGGCTGGCCCGGTTTTTTTGTACTTACTTGACGCGCTGGTACAGGCGGAAACGCTCCACGTCATCCGTGGGGCGGCGTCCTTCCCACAGTTTGATCCAGTCCGCGCCGTGATGCTCGGGCAGTTGTTCCTTGCTGTCGGGAACCTTGATGCTGTCTTGTAACAAGAACACATCACATTGCTGCTGCCCCACGCTGGCAAACGGCAGGTGGCCGAAATAGACGAACGAGGCGCGCTGGGCGGCGCCGACGTTGCTGTTGATGCACTTGCTGCCTGGCGGCAGATGGACGGAAATCTGGTGCGCCACGCTGGCGTAGCTCTTGCTGTAGTTCAGCGGCGGCAGGAACAAGGTCATGATCAGCACCCAGATCAGGATCAGGCCGCCGGACGACAGCACCACGGCGCGCCACAGCACGGCCGGCTGGCGCGAGATGCGCCAGTGCACCAGCGCCACCCAGCCTGCGCTGGCGCAGGCTGCCACGAAGAAAGCCAGCAAGTCCAGCTCGGGCTTGAAGCCGGGCATGAGTTTCAGGGCGTTATGCGACAGTTTCGGCGGCCAGCCCGTCAGGATGGCGAACCAGAACAGCCACAGCGCGAGGGCGCAGATGGTCAGCACCATCACGGAGAACCAGTCGATGGCGTTGATGGCGCCCCGTTTCATGGTCAGCAAGCCGAACGCGGCCATCACGGCCAGCGGCGGCAGCAGGGGCAGCAGCTGGCTCGGGTCGGGATCGGGATGGCACAGGCCCAGGATGGCCAGCATGGCGACAAAGGTCAGCGGCACGACGATGTGCAGCACGTGGTGTTGGCGGCGCCAGGCATACACGGCCCAGGCGGCGAAAGGCCAGGCAGGCCAGAAGAACCAGATGCCGACACGCAAGAAGTATTGCAGGCTTTTCAGGCTCGGCGCGCTGAACTGGCGGCAATTCCACTCCATCCATGCCTGCAGCGGCGAGTGGCCGTACGGACGCAGCCATTCGCCCGGCAGCAGCCAGACGAGGGTCAGCGCGATGCCGATCAGGATCGCCAGCGCCAGGTGGCGCACGCTGCGCAGCAGCGGCAGGCGCAGGAAGACGGTGCACAGCAGCAAGGCGATGCTCAGCGCCGCCGGCGTGATCCAGCCGCGCGCGAGGGTCAAACCGCCCAGCGCCAGGCCCAGCAACGCTGCATTGCGCACGGACGGGCCTTCCACGTAGCGCACGGCGCGGTACAGCAGATAGGCCATCAGGGACACGTACAGCGCTTCGGCCGTGATGTCGTGGCTGTGCTGCAGCAGGCCCAGGCAGCCCAGGTAGATGAGCACGGCGGCATCGGCCAGGGTGCGGCCGAAGTCGTCCGGCTCGGGCTGGCCGCCGAAGGCCAGGCGCAGCGGCTGGGCGTCGTTGCGGCGGCCCAGGTTGAAGGCGGTATACCAGACGGACAGTGTGCTGACGACGAAGATACCGATGGTCGACATGCGCGCGCCGAAGACGTCGCCGTCGATCCAGCCGAACAGCTTGATGAAGATGGCGCCCAGCCAGAAGGCCAGCGGGCCCTCGTCGGGCAGCGACAGGCCGGCGATATTCGGCCACAGCCAGTCGTTCAGGCCGCCATGCGCCATGGTCCACATGATGCCGAAACTGGCGGCGTCATCGTTCTTCCACGGTTCGCGGCCGATCAGGCCAGGCAGGATGTACAGCAGGCCTAGCGCAAACAAGGCCCATCGTGGCAGCGCGAGTGTGGCGGCGGCGGGAAGGCGGACTGGCTTCATCGATAATCGGTATCAGAATAGTGGCAAGACGCGACGAATGGCGTCGGGTATGCGCGAGTATAAAGTAAAGCGGCCAAAGACAAAAAAGGCAGCCGTGGCTGCCTTTTTTCTGGGAGCCGAAGCTGCCCTTTTTTGCCGCAATGCGGCAAAAATTAGCCTGCTGCGACTGCGGTTTTCGAACCAACCGAACCGAACTTCTGACGGAACTTTTCGACGCGACCAGCGGTATCGACGATTTTGTGCTTGCCCGTGAAGAATGGGTGCGATTCAGCCGAAACCTCGATCTTCACCAGTGGGTATTCTTTACCGTCATGGGTGATTTTTTCGCGGGTTTGGATGGTCGAGCGGGTGACGAATTTGAAATCGCACGACAGATCGTGGAAAACAACTTCGCGGTATTCTGGATGGGTATCGACTTTCATGGTCTTCTCTCTAGTTTGGTAGCCAAACAGCACTTCGTCGGTCGTCTTGCTTCTTGACCCGATTGCCGATCACTTGCCAGGGTTAAAATAATGCAACCGCAGATTATATAGCGCTTTCGGGCTGGCGGCAATAAAAAAGCCGCTCAAAGCGGCTTTGCATGATCGCGTGTGGCCGGCGTGGCGCAACGTAGGTCGGATTAGCGCGCAAGCGCGTAATCCGACAACACCACCGCCTGCGCCAACAATGTTGTCGGATTACGGCCCTGCGGGCCTAATCCGACCTACGATACACGACAGGCGAATTTAACCGCCGCGGCGCATCATGTCGAAGAACTCGGCGTTATTCTTCGTGGCTTTCATCTTGTCGAGAATGAACTCCATCGCCTCGATCTCGTCCATCGAGTACAGCAACTTGCGCAGGATCCAGATTTTTTGCAGTTCGTTCGGCTTGATCAGCAGTTCTTCGCGGCGGGTACCCGATTTGTTCAGGTTGATTGCCGGGTAGACGCGTTTTTCGGCCAGGCGGCGTTCCAGATGCACTTCCATGTTGCCGGTACCCTTGAATTCTTCAAAGATCACGTCATCCATGCGCGAACCCGTTTCGATCAGCGCCGTGGCGATGATGGTCAGCGAGCCGCCTTCTTCGATATTGCGCGCGGCGCCGAAGAAGCGTTTTGGACGTTGCAGCGCGTTCGCGTCGACACCACCGGTCAGGACCTTGCCCGAGGCAGGGATGACGGTGTTGTAGGCGCGGGCCAGACGGGTGATCGAGTCGAGCAGGATGACCACGTCTTTTTTCATTTCGACCAGGCGCTTGGCTTTTTCCAGCACCATCTCGGCCACTTGCACGTGACGCGTGGCCGGCTCGTCGAAGGTCGAGGCGACGACTTCGCCGCGCACGGAGCGTTGCATCTCGGTCACTTCTTCCGGACGTTCGTCGATCAGCAGCACGATCAGCGTGATATCCGGGTGATTGGCCGTGATCGCATGGGCGATGTGCTGCAGGATCACGGACTTGCCGGATTTCGGCGATGCCACCAGCAAGCCGCGCTGGCCTTTGCCGATCGGGGCGATCAGGTCGATGATGCGGCCGGTGATGTTTTCCTGGCCATTCATTTCACGTTCCAGGCGCAGCGGCTCGTTCGGGTGCAGCGGCGTCAGGTTTTCAAACAGGATGCGGTGCTTCGAGGCTTCCGGCGATTCGCCGTTGACCTTGTCGACTTTGACCAATGCGAAATAGCGTTCGCCATCTTTCGGGGTCCGTACCTCGCCTTCGATCGAATCGCCGGTGTGCAGATTGAAGCGGCGGATTTGCGAAGGGGAGATGTAAATGTCGTCGGTGGACGCCATGTAGCTGGCGTCGGGCGAGCGCAGGAAGCCGAAGCCGTCAGGCAGCACTTCCAGGGCGCCATCGCCAAAAATCTGTTCGCCGGACTTGGCGCGTTTCTTCAGGATAGCGAACATCAGCTCCTGTTTGCGCAAGCGGGCCGCGTTGTCAATGTCAAGACCGATCGCCATCTCAAGCAGGGCGGATACGTGTAGGGCCTTTAGTTCGGATAAATGCATATGTGTTGAGTGTCCCGAGACGGGATGTAAAGGTAGGGGAGGGGACTGCGTGGCGTTGATTAATTATTGGGGAAGGCTGTGCACGAATGAGGGCAAAGCCGCTTCCCGGTCTATCCAGTCAGGCGGCGCTGCGGGCGCAGCGCTGCCCATCATACATTAAATGTTGCTGTCGACGAAAGCGGTCAACTGGCCCTTGGCCATGGCGCCTACTTTTTGAGCAGCTGCAACGCCATCCTTGAACAGGATCAGGGTCGGGATGCCGCGGATGCCGAACTTGGCAGGCACTGCCTGGTTGGCGTCCACGTCCATCTTGGCGATCTGGATGCGGCCGGCGTATTCCTTGGCCACTTCTTCGAGGATCGGGGCGATGGCCTTGCAGGGACCGCACCATTCCGCCCAGAAGTCGACCAGTACTGGCAACTCGGATTTCAGGACGTCTGCTTCAAAAGATGCATCGCTAATGTGTTTGATATTTTCGCTCATATTTTCCTCAAATGAGGGTGGGATCAATAATGCCTGGAATTAACCATACGCTGGTTCGCCATCCATGCTTCCTGGAATGCAATGAGAAGATGGGGACAATGGGCACGAATTCAATGTTCTTGGAAGGTGCGACCAGAGGTATGCAGGCGGGGATGGCTGAAATAATAACCCATTTTTTCAAAGCGTGGCGATTATTGCAGAAAAACTTGAGGCATATCGTCGCCGCAGGTGCCGGCAGGGCGCCAAAGCCGCATGCCTGCTGGCCTGCGGCGCCGTACCCTCCCCTCCTGCCTGGTCCTGAGATCAGGCTTGCGCGCTGGCCTGACGCGCCGTGTGCTGCAATTGCAAGTTCACCATCAGCTGCAATTCCGCGCTTTCCATCGGCTTGCGGAAGGTGCCCAATATATGCAGGCCGTTGGCCATGGCCAGGCGCTCGGCCGCCAGGCGCACGGCCGAATGCAGGCCCGACAGCAGGACCACGCCGCCGCGGAAGCCGTTTTCAGCCGCCATGCGCAAGAATTCGATGCCGTCGATGTCGGGCATGGACAGGTCGCAGATCAGCAGGTCCGGCTGGTGCTGCTTCAGGGTCGACAGCGCCTGTTCGCTGTGCGACTCGCAGCGGATGTCGAACGGGCCCATTTGCTCGAGCATGTCGCTGAGCACGTCGAGCATGAAAACGTCGTCGTCCAGCAGCAGCACGCGCAACGGCGCCAGGCCTGCTTCATTGTGTTCCTGGCTTGTTTGGTTGGATACAGTATTCATCGTTCAGTCTTTCTGTTGATATGCATCGCTGTCGATGCCGATACCTTGCCATAGCATAATTTGGCGGTAGCTAATCGTCATTGGCAAAGCTGGTGTTATTCATGATTTGTTCGGTAATCTGTTCCAGCAGGGGCCACAGGCGCGCGACGATGTGCCGTGCCCGCTCCGCCTCGTCGGCCGGTTCGCCCGGCGCCAGGGTTTCCAGGTTGTGGCACAGCTCGGCCAGTCCCAGGGCGCCCACGGTGCGCGCCGACGACTTGATGCGGTGCCCCAGTTCGCGCACCTGGTGCACGTCGCCGCGCGCCAGGGCCGCATCGATGTCGCCGAAGCCATCCTGTGTGGTCTGCAGGAACTTGAAGGCGAACTTGCGCACTTTCTCCGGGTTGTAGCCCAGCAACTTTGCCAGGATGGACAGGTCGATCACTTGCGGATCGCCCGCCAGGGTGGTCTTGAAGGCGGGCGCGGCGCGGCTGCGCGCCGGTGGCGGCGGCGTCTCGCGCGCCGGCAGCCAGCTGGCGATGGTCTGGTACATCATGGCCGGCTGGATGGGCTTGGAAATGAAATCGTCCATGCCCGCATCCAGGCAGCGCACGCGGTCTTCGCTGGTGGCCGTGGCTGTCATGGCCAGCACGCGCAAGTGCGCCAGTTGCGGGTCGGCGCGGATGTGGCGCGTTGCTTGCAAGCCATCCATCAGCGGCATCTGCACATCCATCAGCACGCAGTCGAACTGGGTCTGGCGCAGCAGGTCGAGCGCTTCCTCGCCATTGTTGGCCAGGCAGACGGAGGCGCCCGCTTCCTCCAGCAATTCCAGCGCCACTTGCTGGTTGAACGTATTGTCTTCCACCAGGAGGATGCGCGCATGCTTGAGCGTGCGCATCACCAGGGCCGCGTCGGCGCTGGCGCGCATGGCCGCCGCCGTTTGCACCATGCTGTCGAGCATGGCGGGTGCGGCCTGGTCGGAAATGCCCAGGTTGGCCGTGAACCAGAAAGTGCTGCCGGCGCCGGGCTGGCTGTCGACGCCCACGTCGCCGCCCATCAGCTGTGCCAGCTGCTTGCAGATGGCCAGGCCCAGGCCCGTGCCGCCATATTCGCGCGTGGTGGACGTGTCCGCCTGCTGGAAAGACTGGAAAAGCTTGCTCATTTCATCCTGCGACAGGCCGATGCCGTGGTCGCACACTTCAAAGCGCACCAGACAGTGCTTGGCATCCGCCACCACCTTGCGCACTTTCACGGTAATGCTGCCCTGTTCGCTGAACTTGATGGCGTTATTGGCGTAGTTGATCAGCACCTGCCCCAGGCGCAGCGGGTCGCCCACGAGCACGGCCGGCAATTGCGGGTCGATTTCAAACAGCAATTCCAGGTTCTTGCCGGCGGCGCGCGGCGCCACCACCGTCATCAGGGTTTGCACCACGTGGTCGAAACTGAAGTTGACGCGCTCGATTTCCAGCTTGCCCGCCTCGATTTTCGAGATGTCGAGAATATCGTCGATGATGCCCAGCAAGTGCTCTCCGGCAAAGCGGATTTTTTCCAGGTAATCGCGCTGGCGCGGTTCCAGATCCGTCTTGAGCGCCAGGTACGCCATGCCGATCACGCCGTTCATCGGCGTGCGGATTTCATGGCTCATGTTGGCTAGGAATTGGCCCTTTGCCAGGCTCGCCTCTTCCGCCACCTGCTTGGCCTGGTCCAGCTGCTCCGTGCGCTGCGCCACGCGTTCTTCCAGATGTTCATTGAGTTCGCGCAAGGCGCTCTCGCTGCGCTTGTGATACGTGATGTCCGTCAGGCTGGCCACCACCATGCCCACCTTGCCGTATTCATCGCGGATGGCTTCCGTGTTGACGGACAGCCACGACAGGCTGCCGTCGGGCTGCTGCACGCCCATCAGCACGTCGCGCATGGCGACACCCGTGGACAGGGTGATGTGCACGGGGTGGCTGCGCTGGTCGAAAGGGGAACCGTCCTCGTGGATGGCTTGCCACAGGCTGCGGTTGGACTGACTGGCCGGACTGGCCGCCAGCATGCGCTCGGCGGCGGCATTGCTTTCCAGGATGTGGCCGTGGCTGTCCTGCACCACCAGGCCGTTCGTCACGGCGCCGAACACGGACGCCATGCGCTGGCTCGAGTTCGACAGCGCGATCGACGCCTGGCGACGCTCCGTGATGTCGGTGATCATCGCCAGCGTGCCGCCCGGCTCGCCATTGTCCGACTGGATGCTGGTGCTCGACAGCAAGCCCCACAGGCTGGACTGGTCCTTGCGGAAGAAGCGGAAATCGACCTGGTCCGGCTGGCTGGCGAAGCTGCCGTGGCTGGCCAGGCGGCGCTGCATCAGCAGCTGGCTGTCGCGGTCCATGAAGTCGAGCAGGGGGCGGCCCAGCATTTCCTGCACCGTGTAGCCGAGCATGTGCGCCATCTTCGGATTGACGAAGGTGGTCTTGCCGTCCGCATCCGTCATCCAGATGCCTTCGGCGGCCGTCTGCACGATCAGGCGGTAGCGCTCCGAACTGGCGTGCAGCGCTTCCTCGGCGCGTTGCCGCTGCGTCATGTCGCGCAGCGAGACGATGGAAAACACCTGGCCGGCCATGCGCAGCGGCGACAGGCTGACCTTGGCGGGGAAGTGCGTGCCGTCGCGGCGGCACGCCATCATCACCCGGCCCGGCAGGCTGTGCCGTCCTTGCGGGTCGCCTGCGGATTGGCCAGCCGTGCTTTCCGGCACCAATTGCTCCAGCGACATGCCCGTCAATTCGGCCAGCGGATAGCCGAAGCAGCGCGCGCCGATCTGGTTGGCGTAATGCACCTTGCCCTCGACGTCGGCCACCAGCATGGCTTCCGGCGCCGCTTCCAGCATCGAGCGCATGCGCGATTGCTCATCCTGCTTGCGTTCGCTGATATCGCAGATGATGCCGCTGGCCTGCGTGGCGGCGCCATCCGAGGCGCGTGTCAGCACGGCGCCGCGCGCCAGCAGCCAGCGCCAGTGGCCGTCGCTGTGGCGCAAACGGAATTCGCAATTGAAGGTGCCGGGCGCCTGGCCATCCAGATGCTGGTGAAATGCCAGGCTCAGGCGCGCGCGGTCGTCGCGGTGCACTTCCGCCAGCCAGTCGCCCAGGACATGCTCGAGTTTGGCGCTCTTGTCGCCCAGCACGTCCTGGTATTGGGGCGCGAACTGCAGCCGTCCGGACTGGCGCCGCCAGGTCCAGCCAGCCAAGGCCGCGCCGCGCAAGGCTTGCCCGGCATCCTGTTCGGCCAGGGCGTGCGCGGGCAGGAGCAGGCGGCGCAACCGTTGCCGCAGCCGCCAGGCTTGCCAGCAAGCCAGTCCCGCCAGGGCGGTGGCGCTGGCGGCAGCGTACGGCCACAGCAGTGTTGGCGCCATGCTGTGTACCGCCGCCTGCACCGGCAACGAAAGCGCCATGCCTGCCGCCAGCATCGTATGAGCGAGCCGGTGCAGCGCAGGGCGCCGAGGGCGTGATGCGCTGAAACTCGTGTGGCTGCAATACGACAAATGCATCCCTTTCTGGGGCATGATGGAACTGGGCTGACAGTGCATGATGCGCGCTCAAATAAACGCCTGCGGCGCTTTCTGGCGGCAACTATAGCATCGAATATTTGCTCGCAGTAGTTAAGTTCTGAAACGGCCAAAACGGGATTTTTTTTGTCCCGGAATGGCTGTTTTTTTCGCGATTTGGTGAGAATTCGTGAGAAAGTTGGCGCGAAATCGTGCTAACGAATCGCGATGCCTGACCTCAAGTAAAACTTCCCGCGAACTGATAGCGGTGCCCGGGATGCCACATGGTGGCGATCGAGGCGATCTTGCCGCCCGAGCGCGTCTGGCGGCGCAGCACCAGGCACGCCTGTTTCGTGTCGATGGCCAGCATTTCGGCGATGTCGCGCGGCGCCGACAGCGCCTCGATGCTGTAGGTGGCGCCTTGCAGGGGCGCGGCGGCCATCAGGTATTCGTTCGGCGTGATGCTGGAAAAATCCTGCGTCATGTAGTCGGGCGCGCACTCGGGATTGACCCAGCGGTCTTCCACCTGGATCGGCACGCCGTTTTCAAAATGCACGATCAGCGAGTGGAACAGCGGGTGCTCGGGCGGCAGGCCGAATTGCTTGGCCAGCAAGTCGGATGCCTTGGTGCGTTCAAGCAATTGCAAGCTGCTGCGGTGGATATGTCCGCGTGCCCGCACTTCATCGGCGATACTCTTGATTTCCAACAAGGTCGCCTGGTATTTTTGCTGCGCCACATAGGTGCCGGAACCCTGGCGACGCGTCAGCACCTGTTCGCTGGTCAGTTCGCGCACGGCGCGGTTGACCGTCATGCGCGAGACGCCGAATTGTTTCACCAGTGCTTGCTCGGATGGAATCACATCGCCTTCCTTCCAGCGTCCGGCGGCGATGCCGGCCAGCAGAAAATCCTTGATGCGCTGGAAAATGGGCGTATTTTCTTGTGTATTGTGATCGTCCAATGCGGTTTCTCCGGGGCGCGGGCAGGGCGCGCCGCCGGCTGGAGGCGCGATGGCCGATTTTAGCACCGAGCACGATGCCTGCCGCCAGCCTTTTTTGAATTCAAAAGCAAGCGCCGGAGTGTGGCGCGCGCCGGTGCTGGCTATGCTGGTGACTTGGAGCCTATCCCAGTAGGGGATGTATTCATCTACTGGGAGAGGCTCTTACTATTGACTTGCACGGAGTTCGCCATGGAACACGCTTACCTGACTGACGATGAACGCTGGGATGCCCTGCAGCGGCGCGCGCCCGACGCCGACGGCGTCTTTTATTACTCGGTGCGCACGACGGGGGTGTATTGCCGGCCTTCCTGCGCCGCGCGTCCTGCCTTGCGCCGCAATGTGGCTTTCCACGCCACCTGCGAGCAGGCGGAGGCGGCCGGCTTTCGCCCCTGCCTGCGCTGCAAGCCGAACCTGCCGCCACTGGCCCAGCGTCAGGCGGCCATCGTGGCCGACATTTGCCGGCTGATCGACGCCAGCGACGAGCTGCCCGATCTGGACAGCCTGGCACAGGCGGCCGGCATGAGCCGCTTTCACTTCCACCGCGTCTTCAAGGCGCACACGGGCATCACGCCGAAAGCGTACGCGGCGGCGCGGCGCGGCGAGCGCCTGAAGGCCGGCTTGCAGGGCGAAGCGAACGTCACGGAAACCTTGTATGCGGCCGGCTTCAATTCCAGCGGCCGCCTGTATGCGGCCACGCCCGGTTTGCTGGGCATGACGCCGGGCGCCTTTCGCGCCGGCGGAAGCGGCGCCGTGATCCGCTTTGCCATCGGCGCCTGCTCGCTGGGCGCCATCCTCGTGGCCAGCACGGACAAGGGCATCTGCGCCATCCTCATCGACGACGACCCGGAAGTGCTGCTGCGCGACTTGCAGGACCGCTTTCCCCAAGCCGAGCTGCGCGGCGCGGAAGCCGACTATGAACAGACGGTGGCGCAAGTCGTCGGCCTGGTCGAGGCGCCGGGCCTGGGACTGGACTTGCCGCTCGACGTGCGCGGCACGGTGTTCCAGCAGCGGGTGTGGCAAGCCTTGCGTGAGATTCCCGCCGGCAGCACGGTCAGCTATGCCGAGCTGGCCCGCCGCATCGGCGCCCCGCAAGGCGCGCGCGCCGTGGCCGGTGCCTGCGCCGCGAATGCGCTGGCCGTCGCCATTCCCTGCCATCGGGTGGTGCGCAACGATGGCGCCTTGTCCGGCTACCGCTGGGGCGTGGAGCGCAAGCAGGCATTGCTGGAACGCGAGGGTGAGCGATGATGGCGCTCGATTGGCGGCAGATCGAGGATGAGCTGAATGCGCATGGCTGCGCCGTCGTGCCGGGCTTGCTCGATCCCGCCCAGTGCGCGGCGCTGGCGGCGCAGTACGACGATGCGTCGCGCTTTCGCAGCAAGGTGGTGATGCAGCGTCATGGTTTTGGACAAGGCGAGTACCAGTATTGGGCGCATCCGCTGCCGGACGTGGTGGCCGCCTTGCGCACGAGCTTGTATTCCCCCTTGGCGGCCATTGCCAACCGCTGGCACGCCAGCATGGGCATCGAGACGCGCTTTCCGTCCAGTCACGCCGATTTCCTCGCGCGCTGCCATGCGGCCGGGCAAACCCGGCCCACGCCCTTGCTCTTGCGCTACCGCGAAGGCGATTACAACTGTTTGCACCAGGACCTGTATGGCGAGCACGTGTTTCCGTTGCAGCTGGCCGTGCTGCTGTCGCGCCCGCAAGACGATTTCACGGGCGGCGAGTTCGTGCTGACGGAGCAGCGCCCGCGCATGCAGTCGCGCGCCGAAGTGGTGTCGCTGGCGCAGGGCGACGCCGTCCTCTTTCCCGTCGCGCTGCGCCCCGTGAACGGCACGCGCGGCACTTACCGCGTGAACATGCGCCACGGCGTGTCGCGCCTGCGCTCGGGCTTGCGTCACACCCTGGGCATCATTTTCCACGATGCGAGCTGAAGAGTAGCTGCGGCGCTTGAGTTTCCATGATTACATGGCATGATGGCTGCTCCTTGTCACTCTTTCATTTCCGCCATGTCCGCGTTGCTCCGCCTGTTGTGCCTGTTGACCATTTTCCTGTTGCCCGCAGCCCATGCGGACGATGGCGTGCCCGCGCTCGTTGCGGAGGCCGGGGCCGTCGTGGCGCCGTCGCAAGCTGCGGCCAGGACGGCGCCGCTGATGTTCGCCAACCGCAAGGTATTCGTCTTCCGCGCCGCGCTGGCCGGCTATCCGCCCGACGAGCGTGCCATCGGTGCGCAGCGCCGCCTGGAAAGCGTGCTGGCAAAAAACGGCCCCTTGCAGGCGAGCACGCGCATGATTCCTGAAGGCACGCAAGTGCTGCTCGATGGCGTGCAGCTGTTCGTCGTCGTGCCCGGCGATGTCAACCAGTTGGCTGGCGACACGACGGAAAGCGTGGCGAAAACGGCAGCCGCCGAGCTGAGCAAGGCTGTGTTTGACTATCGCGAGCAAAGCAGCTGGCGCTACCTGGCCATCGCCGCCGCCGTGTGCGCGGCCGCCACCCTCGTGTTCTGGCTCGTGTGGATGGGCTTGACGCGCTTTTACCGCTGGGCCAAGCGCCGCAGCGGCATCCTACTGGCCTCGCGCCTGCGCGACGTGCGCCTGAAGAATGTGCGCGTGCTCGACGCCGAACATTACATCGCCTTCGCCTACCAACTGCTGAGCGCCGTGCTGTGGGGCTTGCGCCTGATGGCCACCTATCTGTGGGCCGCCTTCGTGCTGGGCCGTTTGCCCTACACGCGCTCCTGGGGCGAAAGCCTGAGCGGCTATCTGTTCGACGTGGCGGCCGACGTCTTCCACGCCATCATTGGCGCCTTGCCGGGGCTGGTGCTGGTCTGCGTGATCTTCGCCATCGCGCGCCTGATCGCCGCCACGGCCGCCTCGCTGTTCAAGCGCGTGGAAAGCGGCGAATTGCAAATCGGCTGGCTGGACAAGGACACGGCCCTGCCGACGCGCCGCATCGCCAGCGTGGTGATCTGGCTGTTCGCGCTGGCCATGGCGTATCCATATCTGCCCGGCTCGCACACGGCCGCCTTCCAGGGGCTGTCCGTGCTGGTCGGCCTGATGGTGTCGATCGGCGCGTCGAGCATCGTCGGCCAAGGCGCCAGCGGCCTGATCCTGATGTACACGCGCGCGCTGCGCAAGGGGGAATATGTGCGCGTGGGCGACAGCGAGGGCACGGTGGTCGACGTGGGCATGTTCGAGACGCGCTTGCGCACGGGTCTGGGCGAAGAGGTCGCCTTGCCGAACGCGTGGGTGATGTCGCAAACGACAAAGAACTACTCGCGCGCCCAGCCCGGCGGCGGCTTCGTGCTCGACTCCACCGTCACCATCGGCTACGCGACGCCGTGGCGGCAAGTGCACGCCATGCTGGAACTGGCCGCCTCGCGCACCACGGAACTTTCCACTTCGCCAAAACCGTACGTGATGCAGCTGGCCCTGCAAGACTATTATGTGCAATACCGCCTCGTCGCCTACGCCAGCGCCGAAGTCCCCCGCCAGCGCGCCGAAGTGCTGAACCGCTTGCACCAGAACATCATCGACGTCTTCAACGAATTCAACGTGCAGATCACGTCGCCGCATTACATCGATGACCCGAAAGAATCGCAGGTGGTGCCGCCGGAGGAGTGGTTCAGGGCGCCGGCGCACAAGCCGGAGGACGGGGCCAAGTAAGGTCGCGCGACATGATGCTCGGCCATGGCGCTCCGCGCAAATACCAGTGTCAGCCCGTGGTGTCCTGGTGGTATTGGCCAGGCGCAAGGCCTGCACGCGTGCGCTAAGATGCCGGCGTTTCCACGAAAAGAAAGAGAACCATGTCCAGCCCATCTCCCACCGACACCTCCCGCACCGTCCGCAGCCTGGCCGCCGCCCTGATCGGCGACCCGTTCTACCGCACCGTCACGGTGGCTTGCGGCGAGGACGAAGCGGCGCGGCTGGCGATGCTGGAAGCGTACTTCGCGCTGGCGCTGGCCGAGGGGGAGCAGGCGGGGCGCGTCGACCTGGCTGACGAGGTGTGCAATGAGGCCGGCAATGGCGCCGCGATCTGGACGACGGATACGCCGGCAGCACTGCGCCAGGCCGCGTATGCGCAGCGCGAAGCAGCGTTGCGCGCACTGCTGGGGGAGCAGGGCTACGCGCATTTCACGGCCATCGTCGAGAACATGGAGCACGCGCTGGCGCCGCATGGTTTGCAGGATGCGTGGTATCTGTCGATCGCCGGCATCGATCCCGCCGCACAGGGCCGGGGACTGGGCGCGGCCGTGCTGGCGCCTGGCCTGGCGGCCGTCGATGCGGCGGGCGCCGCATGCTTTCTGGAGACATACAACGAGCGCAGCCTGCCGTTCTATGCCCGCCTGGGCTTCGCGGTGGCGAGGCGGTACGCGGAAGCCGTCACGGGCTGCGATTACTGGCTCATGGTACGGGAACCTCACGCTGCCTGATTGACCATTTTGCCAATTTCTATACACTCGTCTTTTCACTTATTTACTTAATTAAAAGACTTGGAGATGGAAATGCCGATCCCGCGCCGCACCCTGCTCGTTCTCGCCTGCCTGGGCGCCTTGGGTCATGCCCACGCCGACACGGTCATCGACAATGCCAACGGCTATACGCTCGATGCAAACGGCAAGGTGGTGCGTTTCACGGCGCTGGCCTTTGACGATGCGGGCAAGCTGCTCGCCGTCGGCAGCGCCGCGCAGGTAAAACGCAAGGCGGCCAAGGGCGCCACGCATATCGACGTACAGGGAAAAACCGTGCTGCCTGGCCTGATCGACGCGCATGGCCACGTGTTCGGCCTGGGGACGATTGCCAGCGGCGTCATGCTGTACGGTTCCACCTCGCTGCCGGCCGCCGTGCAAGCCGTGGGCGACTTCGCACGCGCGCATCCGCAACGCAGCTGGATCATAGGCAATGGCTGGAACCAGGAAATCTGGAAGCTGGGGCGCTTTCCCACGGCTTTGGAACTCGATGCGGCGGAAAGTGCGCGGCCCGTGTGGCTGCGCCGGGTCGATGGCCACGCGGGCTGGGCCAACAGCCGCGCGCTGGCGCTGGCCGGCATCACGCGCGCCACGCCGGATCCCGCAGGCGGCAAGATCGTTCGCGACGCGGATGGCAACGCCACCGGCGTGCTGGTCGACAGCGCCATGGACTTGATGGACGCCGTGCTGCCCAAGCCCGGTGACGTGGAAAACCGCGCCGCCCTCGATGGCGCGCTGGCGCAGCTGTCGCAGGTGGGCTTGACCAGTGTGCACGATGCGGGCATCGGCCAGATGCAGGACCGGCTTTTCCGCGACTATGCGGACCACGGCAAGCTGACGGTGCGTGTGTACGGCATGATTGCCGACACGACGGACGACTTCGACGCGCTGTCGAAAAGCGGCCCCTTGACCAGCTATGCGCGCGACATGTATGCCTTGCGCGCCGTCAAATTGCTGTCCGACGGCGCCCTGGGCAGCCGCGGCGCGGCTTTGCTTGCGCCATACAGCGACGATCCGAGTACCAGCGGCCTGTTGTTCTACAAGGATGATGTCATGCGCGCGAAGATGGAAAAAGCCATGCGCGCCGGCTACCAGGTGAACGTGCACGCCATCGGCGACGCCGGCAACCATCAAATTCTCGATGGTTACCAGGCCTTGATCGCGCAATACCGCAGCGTGGGCCTGCGCCACCGCATGGAACACGCGCAGGTGGTGCAATTGAGCGATATCCCCCGTTTCAAAAGCCTGGGGATCGTGCCGTCGATGCAGCCGACGCATGCGACGTCCGACCAGAACATGGCGGAGCAGCGCGTGGGCCACGAGCGCATCAAGGGCGCGTATGCATGGCGTACCTTCCTCAAGCAAGGCTCGCGCATCGCCTGCGGATCGGACTTCCCCATCGAGTCGCCGAACCCGTTCGAGGGCATCCACGCGGCCGTGACGCGCCAGAACAGCGAGGGTTTCCCGGCCGGCGGCTGGTACCCGCAGCAAGCGATGACAGTGACGGAAGCGCTGCGCTGCTTTACCTTGGACGCGGCTTGGGCGGGGCACCAGGAAAAGGTCATCGGCACCCTGGAAGCGGGAAAATGGGCGGACTTCATCGTCGTCGACCAGGACCTGTTCAAGGTGACACCGGCCGCCATCGGCAAGACGCAGGTGCTGCAGACGTGGGTGGCGGGCAAGCGCGTGTACGAGAAAAAATAGCTAGTTTTCGCTTGCAAAAACCTGTTGACTTGGTTGTATAGACAACCTATGCTGGGAGTACCAGAGCGGACCACGCATGTACGCTCGCACCCTACGAGGAGACAGCATGAACAGCACAATGGACACCGATCCACGCTTTGATGCCAGCCGTACCATCCGCGCCCCGCGCGGCACGGTCATGGCTTGCAAGAGTTGGCAGGCCGAGGCGGCCTACCGCATGTTGCAAAACAACCTGGACCCGGAAGTGGCGGAAAATCCGCAGCACCTGGTCGTCTACGGCGGCATCGGCCGCGCAGCGCGCAACTGGGCCTGTTTCGACCAGATCCTCGCCTCCTTGCGCGAACTGGAAGACGACCAGACTTTGCTGATCCAGTCCGGCAAGCCGGTGGGCGTATTCCAGACCCACGCGGATGCGCCGCGTGTGCTGATCGCCAATTCCAACCTGGTACCGAAATGGGCCAACTGGGAACACTTCAACGAACTCGATCGCCAGGGCCTGTTCATGTACGGCCAGATGACGGCCGGCAGCTGGATCTATATCGGCACGCAGGGCATCGTGCAAGGCACGTATGAAACCTTCGCCGAGGCGGGCCGCCAGCATTTCGGCGGCGACTGGGGCGGGCGCTGGATCTTGACGGCGGGCCTGGGCGGCATGGGCGGTGCGCAGCCGCTGGCCGCCACCATGGCGGGCGCCGTCTCGCTCAATATCGAATGCCAGCAAAGCAGCATCGACTTCCGTCTGCGCACGCGCTACCTGGACAAGCAGGCGGCCAGCCTGGACGAAGCCCTGGAACTGGTCAAATACCATACCGAACGCAAGGAAGCGATCTCCATTGGCCTCTTGGGCAACGCGGCCGAAGTGCTGCCGGAACTGGTGCGCCGCGCCAAGGCGGGCGGCCTGGTGCCGGACCTGGTGACGGATCAGACGTCCGCGCACGACCTGGTCAACGGCTATCTGCCGCGCGGCTGGAGCGTGTCGGACTGGAAGGCGGCGCAGCAAGACCCGCAGCGCCATGCGCGCCTGACGGTGGCGGCCGCCGATTCCTGCGCCGCCCACGTGCAAGCCATGCTCGATTTCCACGCCATGGGCGTGCACACTGTCGATTACGGCAACAACATCCGCCAGGTGGCGTTCGACCAGGGCGTGCAGAACGCCTTCGACTTCCCCGGCTTCGTGCCCGCCTATATCCGCCCGCAGTTCTGCGAGGGTCGCGGCCCGTTCCGCTGGGTGGCGTTGTCGGGCGACCCGGAAGACATCTATAAAACGGATGCGAAGATCAAGGAGCTGTTCCCGCACCACAAGCAGGTGCACCACTGGCTGGACATGGCGCGCGAGCGCATCGCCTTCCAGGGCCTGCCGGCGCGCATCTGCTGGCTGGGACTGGGCGAGCGCCACATCGCCGGCCTGGCCTTCAACGAAATGGTGCGTATGGGCGAGCTGAAGGCGCCCATCGTCATCGGCCGCGACCACCTCGACACGGGTTCCGTCGCCAGCCCGAACCGCGAGACGGAAAGCATGAAGGATGGCACGGACGCCGTCTCCGACTGGCCGCTGCTCAACGCCATGCTGAACACGGCCGGCGGCGCCACCTGGGTCTCGCTGCACCATGGCGGCGGCGTGGGAATGGGGTATTCTCAGCATGCGGGCATGGTCATCGTGGCCGACGGCAGTGAAGCGGCGGCGAAACGCCTGGCTAGAGTGCTGGTCAACGACAGCGGCTCTGGCGTGATGCGCCATGCCGATGCCGGCTATGAAACAGCGGCCGCCTGCGCCAAGCGCAACAATCTGAACCTGCCGATGCTTAATACGAAGTGAAAGCAAACATGACACAGCACTCCAAAAGTTGGACCCTGAAACCGGGCGCGATGACCCTGGGCGACCTGCGCGCCGTCTGGGCCGCGCCCGCGAAACTGATCCTCGCCGCCGAAGCGTATCCCGTCATCGAGGCATCGGCCGCCGCCGTGCAAGCCATCGTCGCCAAGGGCGATGCGGCCTACGGCATCAACACGGGTTTCGGCCTGCTGGCCAAGACGCGCATCCCCGATGAAAAGCTCGAGCAATTGCAGCGCAACTTGATCCTGTCGCACTCCGTCGGCACGGGCGAACTGCTGTCGGATGCCGTCGTGCGCCTGATCATGCTGATGAAGATCGGCAGCCTGGCGCGCGGCTTTTCCGGCGTGCGCCCGCTGATCGTCGACACCCTGATCGCCCTGTACAACGCCGGGATCATGCCGGCCATTCCCGCCAAGGGTTCCGTCGGCGCCTCGGGCGACCTGGCGCCGCTGTCGCACATGACCCTGGCCATGCTGGGCGTGGGCGAAGTGCGCGTCAACGGCGAATTGATGGCGGCGCCCGAAGCGCTGGCGCAAGCCGGCATCGCGCCCGTCGTGCTGGCGGCGAAAGAGGGCCTGGCGCTGATCAACGGCACGCAAGTGTCGAACGCGCTGGCGCTGCATGGCCTGTTCATGGCCGAGCGCCTGCTGGAAGCGGCCATGGTCACGGGCGCGCTGTCGCTCGATGCGGCCAAGGGCAGCGATTCCCCATTCGACGCGCGCGTGCATGCCGTGCGCGGACAGCCGGGACAGATCCTGGCCGCGCAGATGTACCGCCAGCTGGTGGCGCACAGCGCGATCCGCGCCTCGCACCTGGAAGGCGACGAGCGCGTGCAGGACCCGTACAGCCTGCGCTGCCAGCCGCAAGTCATGGGCGCCTGCCTCGATTTGATCGGCAATGTGGGCCGCACCCTGCTGATCGAAGCCAATGCCGTCACGGACAATCCGCTGATCTTCCAGGATGGTCCCAACGGGCAGGCGGAGATCGTCTCGGGCGGCAATTTCCATGCCGAGCCGGTCGCCTTTGCAGCCGACACCCTGGCGCTGGCGATTGCTGAAATCGGCGCGCTGGCCGAGCGCCGCATCGCGCTGCTGATCGACGCCACGCTCTCCGGCCTGCCACCCTTCCTCGTGCGCGACCCCGGCGTCAATTCCGGCTTCATGATCGCCCACGTGACGGCGGCCGCGCTGGCGTCGGAAAACAAGTCGCTCGCGCATCCGGCCAGCGTCGACAGCCTGCCCACTTCCGCCAACCAGGAAGACCATGTGAGCATGGCCACGTTCGCCGGGCGCCGCCTGGACGACATGGCGCACAACACGGCCGTCATCGTCGGCATCGAGCTGCTGGCCGCTGCGCAGGGCATCGATTTCCACCGTCCGCTGAAAACCTCGCCGCACCTCGAGCACGTGCATCAACAGCTGCGCCAGAAAGTGCCGTTCTTCGACGCCGACCGCTTCTTCGCGCCCGATATCGAAGCGGCCAAGCAGATGGTGCTGCAGGGTGAGTTGAGCAGCAAGTGCAAGAATTTGTTCGCCCCGCTGTACGCCTGAGCGGGCGCAAGGAGACAAGCATGGATTTCCGCTTCAACGAAGGCAGCATCCCGCTGCTCGTGTCGATGCCCCACGTGGGCACCGACATACCCGACGATATCGCCGCGCGCATGACGCCCCAGGCCTTGGTCAAGGCCGATACGGACTGGCATTTGCGCGAACTGTATGGATTTTTGCAGGAGATGGATGCGTCCGTGCTGTCGGCGCGCTGGTCGCGCTACACCATCGACTTGAACCGCCCGCAGGAAGACACGAATCTGTATCCGGGCCAGGATACGACGGGCTTGCTGCCCAGCGATACCTTCCACCGCGAGCCTGTGTACCTGGCTGGCAAGGAGCCCGATGTGGCCGATGTACAGCGCCGGCTGCAGCGCTATTGGGCGCCGTATCATGCGCAGCTGCGCGCGGAACTGGACCGGCTGCTGCGCGTGCATGGCGCCGTGGTGCTGTGGGATGCCCATTCCATCGCCTCGCGCGTGCCGCGCTTCTTTGACGGCAAACTGCCCGACCTGAATTTCGGTACGGCCGACGGCGCCAGCTGCGATGGCGGCCTGACGTCGGCCGTGGTCGATATCGCGCGCGCGCAGGATCAATTTACGGTCGCGCTGAATGGCCGCTTCAAGGGCGGCCACATCACGCGCCATTACGGCCAGCCGGACAACCGCGTGCATGCGATCCAGCTGGAGATGTGCAAGTGCCTGTACATGGACGAGACGGCGCCTTTCGGCTACCGGCCCGACCTGGCGGCACAGGTGCAGCCGCTGCTGCGCCAGATGATGGCAGCGGCCGTGGCATGGGTGGCGCGTTGAGCGGCTGTCTGTTCGCGCGCCACGCGCTGCTGCCGCAAGGCTGGCGCCGCGACGTGCTGCTGGAGTGGAATGCGACGGGCGACTTGACGGCGGTGACCGACAATGCCGCGCCGCCGCCCAGCGTGGAGGTGGCCGAGTATGTCTTGCCCGGCATGGTCAACCTGCATTCGCATGCGTTCCAGCGGGCGCTGGGCGGCATGACGGAAGTCGCCGGCGATGGCCCTGACAGCTTCTGGACCTGGCGCGAGCTGATGTACCGCTTCGCGCGCCACATCACGCCGGAGCAAATGGAAACCATCGCCGCGCAGCTGTTTGCCGAATGCCTGCGCCATGGCTACACGGCCGTGTGCGAATTCCACTACCTGCAGCGCGATATGGCCGGCGCACTGTATGCACGTCCTGCCGAAACGGCGGAACGGGTGCTGGCCGCGGCGCGCCTCAGCGGCATCGGCGTGACCATGCTGCCCGTGCTGTACAGCCATGCGGGTTTCGGCGCACAGCCCCTCAAACCCGAGCAGGCGCGCTTTCGCACCGGTGCGGATGATGTCTTGCGCATCGTCGACGCGCTGGCGCCGCAGCGCGGCGGGCAGGTGGAGGTGGGCTTTGCACCCCATTCCCTGCGCGCGGCCGACGTGGCGCAGATCCGCGCAGTGGCGCAAGCGCTGCCCGCAGGGCGCCCCATCCACATCCACATCGCCGAGCAGCAGGGCGAGGTGCGCCAGAGTCTCGATGTCAGCGGCCGGCGCCCGGTGCAGTATCTGTACGATCAGGTCGACGTCGATGCGCGCTGGTGCCTCGTGCATGCCACGCATGTGCAGCCCGACGAAGTGGCGCTGATGGCCGCCAGCGGCGCCGTCGCGGGCCTGTGCCCGACGACGGAAGCGAACCTGGGCGACGGCCTGTTCCCGCTGGCCGAATTCATCGCCGCCGGCGGGCGTTTCGGCGTCGGCAGCGACAGCCATGTATCCCAGTCGCCGGTGGAGGAATTGCGCTGGCTCGAATATGGCCAGCGCTTGCAGCGCCAGCAGCGCAATGTGGCCGCCACGCCGGATCAACGCCATGTGGGCGACTACTTGTGGCAAACGGCCTTGCAGGGCGGCGCGCAGGCGGCCGGGCGCAAGCTCGGCGCCCTGGCGCCGGGCTGCCGCGCCGACTTGCTGGTGCTCGACGACGCGCATGTCAACCTGTGCGGCGTGGCCATCGCCGATGTGCTGGGCAGCGTACTTTTCTGCGGCAACGACAACCTGGTGCGCGACGTGCTGTGCGGCGGCCAGTGGCAGGTGCGCGATGGGCGCCACGTGGCGCAGGACGCCATCGCCACCGCCTACAAGCGCACCCTGGCGCAACTGAGGGCACTCTGATGGCGACCTTCATCCCGCAGGAATACCTGCGCGCCGCGCCGTGGAAAAACGGCGGCGGCAGCACGACGGAAATCGCGATCGCTCCCCCTGGCGCCGGTTTCGACGATTTTGACTGGCGTATCAGCCTGGCGACGATCACGGCCAGCGGGCCATTTTCCAGCTTTCCCGGCATCGACCGCAGTTTGATGCTGGTCGATGGCGACAGCGTGCAGCTGACGCTGGACGGCGCGCGCAAGGTAACCTTGAGCGCGGCGCAACCGATGCTGTGGTTTCCCGGCGAAGCGGCCGTATTCGCGCAAGTCAAGGGGCCGACGACGGATTTCAATGTGATGACGCGACGCGACCGCTGCCGCCATCAGCTGGAAAAAATCACGGCGCCGGGCAAGTTGGCGCGGCGCAGCGCGGCGACCCTGCTGTTCGTCGCCGGCGAAGGCCACGTGCTGGCGCGCGGTGGCGAGCAGCAGTTCGCGCTGGCCCGCCATGACGCGCTGCTGCTCGACGCCGACGATGCGCCGGACTGGCGGCTCGACGCCTTGCAGCGCACGGCCGTGTTCCGTGTCGACCTGTTCATCTAGGAAGGAAACACCATGCAAGACTGGGATATGGTCATCCACAACGTCCACCTGGCCACCATGGAGCATGGCTATGGCGAACTGCTGGACGCGGCCATCGCCGTCAAGGATGGCCGTATCGCGTGGTTCGGCCCCGGCGACGAGCTGCCGGCCAGCGGCGCGGTGCTGATTGATGGCCAGGGCTGCTGGCTGACGCCCGGGCTGATCGACTGCCATACGCACATCGTCCATGCGGGCAACCGCAGCGACGAATTCGAGGCGCGTCTGAATGGCGCCAGCTATGAAGACATCAGCCGCGCCGGCGGCGGCATCATGTCCACCGTGCGCGCCACGCGCGCGGCCAGCGACGACGAATTGCTGCGGCAAAGCCTGCCCCGCGTGCTGGCGCTGCTGGCCGAGGGCGTAACGACCCTGGAGATCAAGTCCGGCTATGGCCTCGACGCGGACAGCGAGGCGAAGATGCTGCGCGTGGCGCGCAGGATAGGAGAGCAGCTGCCCGTGTCCGTGCGCACCACCTTCCTCGGTGCGCACGCGCTGCCGCCCGAGTATGCGGGCCAGGCCGACTCTTATATCGAGCTGCTGTGCGCGCAGATGCTGCCCCGGCTGGCTGGCGCTGGACTGGTCGACGCCGTCGACGCGTTTTGCGAGCGCATCGGCTTTACGCCGGCGCAGACGCAGCGCATGTTTGACGCGGCGCAGGCGCTGGGGCTGCCCGTGAAACTGCATGCGGAGCAGTTGTCGGACCAGGGCGGCGCGGCGCTGGTGGCCCGCTACGATGGCCTGTCGGCAGACCACCTGGAATTTCTGTCGGACGAGGGCATCGCCGCCATGGCGCAACATGGCACGGTGGCCGTGCTGCTGCCGGGCGCGTACTATTTTTTGCGTGAAGTACAGCAACCTCCTGTCATGGCCTTGCGCGCGGCCGGCGTGCCGATGGCGGTGTCCACCGATTGCAACCCGGGCACGTCGCCCATGACGTCCTTGCTGCTGGCGATGAACATGGCGTGCACCTTGTGGCAGCTGACGCCGCAGGAAGCGCTGGCCGGCTGCACGCTGCAGGCGGCGCGCGCGCTGGGCTTGCAGCATGAAACGGGCAGCCTGGTGGTGGGCAAGCGCGCCGATTTCGCCCTGTGGCGCATCGCGCGCCCGGCCGACCTGGCGTATGCGCTGGGTCTGAACCCGTGCGCGGGCGTGGTGCATGGCGGTGTCTGGCGTGCGCCGGTGGTAAGCTTGCCGGATTGATTATCCGTCCTGGAGCGCCGCGTGCGTGTTGTTTACTCCTTGTCTTACCTGCTGTTGTTGCTAGTCTTCGCCATCGCGCCCGCGCATGCTCAGGATGGCGGCACCCTGAAGGTGGGTTCGAAGCGTTTTACGGAATCGTATATTCTCGGCGAAATCCTCCAGCAGAGCGCCGCGCCGCACGTCAAGGCCGAGCACCGCCAGGGCCTGGGCAACACGGCCATCGTGCTGGCCGCGCTGCAGGCGGGCAGCATCGACGTGTATGCCGAATACATGGGCACCATCGGCAGCGAAATCCTCAAGCACGACAAAGCCATCGACCTGGCGCAGATGCGGCGCGAGCTGGCGGCGCTGGGCCTGGGCGTGGCGGTGCCGCTGGGCTTTAACAATACCTATGCGCTGGCAGTGCGCCATGATGAAAAATCCATCGCCAGCCTGGCGCAACTGGCCCAGCATCCGGCCCTGAAATTCGGCCTGTCGCATGAATTCATCGGCCGTGTCGATGGCTGGCCGGGCCTGGCCGCCCGCTATGGCTTGCCGCAGCGCCCGCGCGGGCTCGATCACGGCATCGCCTATGAAGCATTGGCGCAGCGCCAGGTGGATGTGATCGATATTTACTCGACGGACGCGAAGATCCGCCAGTACGGCTTGCGCGTGCTGGCCGACACGCAGCAGTATTTTCCCCGCTACGACGCCATGCTCTTGTACCGGCTTGACGTGCCGCAGCGTTTTCCCGCCGCCTGGCTGGCGCTACAAGGGCTGCAGGGACGCATCAGCGAGAGCGACATGATCGCCATGAATGCGGCCGTGGAAATCGATGGCAAGCGTTTTTCCGACGTGGCCCGCCAGTGGCTGGCTTCCGGCACGCAGGCGAACAAGCCGGCCGCTGCGCGCGGCAAGCTGCTCGATAAAATCATCGGCGACGACTTGTGGACCCTGACGCGCCAGCATCTGACCCTGGTGCTGTTGTCGGTGGCATTGGCGTGCCTGATCGGCGTTCCGCTGGGCGTGCTGGCGGCGTTTTCGGCGCCGCTGCGGCAAACGGTGCTGGCCTTCGTCGGCGTGCTGCAGACGGTGCCGTCGCTGGCCCTGCTGGCGATATTGATCCCCGTGCTGGGCATGATCGGCACGGTGCCGGCGCTGGTGGCGCTATTCATGTACGCGCTGCTGCCCATCGTGCGCAACACGTGCACGGGCATCTTGCAGGTGCCGCAAGGCTTGCGCATGGCGGCGCTGGCGCTGGGCTTGAGCAAGCGCGACCGCCTGCTGCACGTGGACTTGCCGCTGGCCTTGCCCGTGATGCTGGCGGGCGTGAAAACGGCGGCCGTGATGAGCGTGGGCACGGCCACCATCGCCGCCTTCATCGGTGCGGGCGGCTACGGCGAACGCATCACCATCGGCCTGGCGCTCAATGACAACGACATGCTGCTGGCCGGCGCGATCCCCGCAGCCGTGCTGGCCCTGCTGACGCAGGGCTTGTTCGAGCTGGTGGAGCGCTGGGCCGTGGCCGGCCGGCAGCACTGATGGCGTCACGGTTACAGCGAGTGCAGTTTGGAGCGCACCGAGACGACGGCCTGGTGCAGGATGCGTTCGGCCTGGAAGTCGTTCTCGCGCTGTTCGGCGATGGCTTGCAAGTCGCGCGTGTAGCGCTCCAGGCGGGAGCGCAGATAGGCGCGGTAGATTTTCATGACGAGCGGTTTGGCAGAAACATTCATGATGTGGCTCCCAGATGCGTAACGATGCGTTCATTTTGTGTGAGCGGAATGCTGCCACTTTGTGCCATATCAAATGCCATGACCCCGTCAAATTGGTGCGTTTGACATTGCACAATGCTCCCAAGGCCGAAGATGCCACACTGAATTTTCCCTGCTCGCCTGATCATCATCAGCCGCGGGCCCCTGATTCCCTCAAGCATATTCAAGGAGCGTCGCATGGTCATTTTTGCCGTGGTTGCTGGCTGCATCGCCTGCCTGACAGTGTACCAAATCTATAGAAAATCGCAGGGTGGCAGTGGGGTTGCGCAACAACATATCGGCTTGCACGGCACATTGATTGAACCACGGAAATAATCAGTGTCATCCGAGCGACACCTGGTGACACTTGGTTAGCGGATTTAAGTCAAATGTAAGGCCCGGTAAGCAAATGTAAAGGTCTGCGCTATCGCAAGCGGCAGCGTTTATATTGATAACCGTTGATTGCATTCTCCCCCTCCCACTTGACAATGGGTTCTGCCCCGCGGTGCCGCTAGCCCGCGGGGATTTTTTTTGGAACTTACGCTTACAGTTCCCCCATCAGGCCGATGTCGGCGTGCCTGCCGATAATTGCGTCAAGGCATCGCCAGCGACGCGGCAGATGCGCCAGTCCGGCATCACGTCCGCGCCCATGCCCTTGTAGAAGTTGATCGCGTTTTCATTCCAGTCCAGCACCGACCATTCGAAGCGGCCGCAATCGCGTTCGACGGCCAGTTGCGCCAGCGCCACGAGCATCTGTTTGCCATAACCCTTGCCGCGCACCGATTGCTTCACGTACAGGTCTTCCAGGTACAGTCCCTTGCGGCACAGGAAGGTGGAAAAATTATGGAAGAACAGGGCGAAGGTCACGACTTCACCATTTTCCTCGCCGACCAGCGCTTCGCACGCGGGATGGGCGCCGAACAGGCTGTCGTGCAGCATGGATTCCCTGGCGATCATCATGTGTTCGAGTTTTTCAAACACGGCCAGTTCATGGATCATGCCGAAGATGGCGGCCACGTCGGATGCGGTCGCGGGACGAATGGCGAGGGAGGAAGAGGTGCTCATGTTGCCTTTGCTGATGGAGTGGTGGAAAGGGAAGCAATGGTATTCGTCTTGCGCGCGCCCGACGTCAGGGCCCAGGCCACGCTGGACAGGCACAGCACCATGCCCACCCATTCGATGGCGGCGGGGCGGTAGTGTTCGAACTGCACCGACAGCAGGACGGAAATGACGGGCGTGACGACGCCGATATACACGGTCTTTTGGGTGCCGATGCGGGCGATTAACGTGAAATAGGCGCTGAAGGCGATCACCGAACCGAAGATGGCCAGGTACACCAATCCCATCCAGTAACTGGGGCGGGTGGGCAATTGCCACGACTGCCCCGTGGCGATGGCCCAGGCGGTCACCATCAAGGTGCCCCACAGCATGGTCCAGGCCATGGTCAGCATCACGTTGCCGGAATGTTCGCGCACTTTCATGACGAGGGCATTGCCTGCCGTGCTCGACACGGTGGCCACTAGGGCCAGCATGAAACCGAGCAGGAAATGGCCATTGCCGCCACCCAGAATATCTTGCAGCGCCGCGCCGATGGACTGGTAAAACAGCAGCACGATACCGCAGATGGCGACGAATGCCGCGCAGCAGGTGCTCCAGGTGATCGGTGTGCCAAAGGCGATGCGGTTGAGCAATGGCGTCCAGAACACCATCAGCGCGAACAGTACGCTGACGAGGGCCGAGACCAGGTATTGCTCCGAGCTGTAGGTGCACACATAGCTGAGGGCAAACGAGGCCAGGCCTTGCAGCAGCATCCATTTTTGCGCGCGCCAGGGCAGGCGCAAGCGGTCGCCGCGCACGGCGCACCAGGCAAACAGGGTGGCGGACGCGAGGCCGAAACGGTAGACCACGGAAACGACGGGGGCGACATCGCCCAACTGCAAGGTGATGGCCCAGAAGGTGGAACCCCAGATCAGGCAGGCAATGATGAACAGGAGAGGAGAGGACATCGCGCAAGTATACGGGCATCGCGCGGGGATGGCGAGTGCGGTCGAGTTTGCTCAATATGTCGTCAGGAGACAGCCAGGATTGAGCCAGCGCAGTGCTTCTGGAAAATGTTGAATTTATGAAAATATTTACTTTATTATCAAGTAAATATTTTCCGGATTGCATCTTTGAAGGGGACCGCCATGCCAGCCTCACTGCAGATCAAAGTATGGAGCGTGCTTGTGTATGTGGTCGTGACGGCGGTGATTGCTATCTGGCTGCACCCTTCAGTCTTGCTCGCTGCCGGCGCATTCGGCTGAGCGCATGCGCCGGCAAGCGGATCAGTGCGTGACGCGGGTCTTGCGGCCGTCGGACAGCAGGCGCACGCGCTCGCCCGGGCGGAACAGTTCGTCCGCGTCTTGCACGATGGCGCGCATGTCGCCGTTGTCCAGGCGCACGGTGATTTCCAGGCCGGGCTTGTTCGAGGCATTCGCCTCGATGCTCTTGCCGGCCATGCCGCCCGCGACGGCGCCGAGGATGCTGGCTGCGATGGCGCCCTTGCCGCCACCGACTGCCGAGCCGGCCACGCCGCCCAGCGCCGCGCCGGCCAGCACGCCCGTGCCTGTTTCGCCCTTGTCGATGGTTACCTGACGCACGGATTCAACCGTACCCATGCGTACCGATTGTTCATTTTGCGCCTGGCGCGCATTGTAGACATTTGCCGAGTTCGGTTGTACGGCGCAGCCGGCCAGGGTGGCGAGCAATGCCACTGCAATAATTGGTGCTTTCATGTGGGACTCCCTTGGACAAAAGTTGGTTGCCGATTGCGTCGACCGGCAGATGATGACTTATCATAAGGACACTTGCCGCAGATAACTAGTTACGAATGGTAAAAATCTGTTACCAGCTACACGTAACCGCTTGCCGCTCAATACGCCAACCGCAGGCGCCGGTATAAAAATCCCAGCACGAACAACGGCCCCACCAGCAAAAAGCGCAAGTCGTCGAGGAACGACGGTTTCTTGCCTTCGATCTGGTGGCCGATGAACTGGCCTATCCAGGCCAGCACGAACAGCGCCAGCGACACGGGCAGGATGGTCAGCGCCGGCATGAGCAGCAACAGGCCCAGCATGGCGGCCAGCATCGCCAGCATGCCCGCCGCAAACGGGCGCGACAGCTTATAGTAATAGTATAAGGCCAGAATACTGCCGAGCAGCGCCACGCTGGGATGTACGCTCCACAGCAGCCCCAGCAAGCTGAAAACGATCAGCGGCACGCACACGATGTGTACCCATTCATTGACGTGGTTGCGGTGGCTTTCGCCATACTGGGCCAGCAGGGTGTCGATGGTGCGCATGGGCGGTCTCGTGTGTGGGGGAAAGGTTGTGCGGGAATTCTACACCGTCGCGTGGCCGGGTAAAATGGCCCTTCGTTTTTCCTTCCGGACATCTCATTTGAATAGCCCAGCCTTCCTGCCAGACGCTGCCGCCGACCCGCGCAAGCGCTGTTTCGATCCCGTCGTCGACGCCGGCACGCGCTTGCTGATACTGGGCAGCCTGCCCGGCGAAAAATCGCTGGCACACAGCCAGTACTATGCGCATCCGCAAAACAAGTTCTGGATGCTGCTGGGCGAGGTGCTGGGTGTGGATTTGAAGAGCCAGCCCTATGAGGAACGTCTGGCGACCTTGCTGGCGCACGGCGTGGGCTTGTGGGACGTGGTGGCGCAGGCGCAGCGCACGGGCAGTCTGGACAGCAATATCCGCGACCGCGACGATAACGACCTGGTGGCCCTGGCCGCCAGCCTGCCGCGGCTGCAGACGATCGCCTTCAATGGCGGCACGGCCGCGAAGCTGGGCATCAAGGTGCTGGGCGAACACGCCCAGCGCTACCGCATCGTCAGCTTGCCGTCGAGCAGCCCGGCTTACACGCTCGCGTATGGCGCCAAGTTGCTGCAATGGAAAACACTACAGCCCTTGTAAAGCTTACGCCGGCGCGTACGGCTGCGCTTCCAGCGGCTGTCCCTTGGCATCGAATTTCAGCGCCACGGACAATTGCGTCACGCCGATGGTGGCCAGCGCGTCGCAGATGTCGTCGACTTCGTCCTGCAGGTCGGCGGCCAGGTCCAACGGCTTGTCGGCGCTGTGCAGCAGTTCGCCGGCCGCCGTGCTGACGTTGACGCGCAGCAGCATTTCGCCATGTTCATCGGCCGGGCCGACGACTACCGAGACGTCGGCCGCGTCCACCTTGTTTTCCGCCAATGCATGGTTGATGCCGGACATCATCTGCAGCATCGCGTACTCGCTCATGCCTTGTTCCTTGCCGCCGTGGAACAGATCCTGGTAGAGGAAGCTCACTTCCAGGGCGCTGCCGGCTGGCGCCAGGCAACGTTTGACGAGCTCGCCTACTTCCGTCGTCCACTGCTGGTAGCGGGCCATGCGCGCGTCGAACCAGGCGTCAAGCGCCGCTTCGTCCTTCGGTTCCGCATAGAACGGGTCGTCCACGCGTTTCAAGGCAAAGCCCAGCAGGAAGCGCAGTTCGACGGCCGTGTCCTGCGGGCCGAAAGCCGTCTCGCTCCAGCCGACGATGCTGTTTTCCAGGCCCGGCGTGGCGACGATCTTCTTGTCCGTCATCGAGCTATAGGCATCGCGCACCATCTCGTGCAGGTGGCTGTAGGTGATGCGGTCGATTTCGTCGAGGTCGTAGGCATGGCTCATCAGGACCACCTTGGCCTTGGCGCTTTCCAGTTCTGCCTGCTGGAAACTTTTTACCAGCGCTTCGAACGCGTCCTGGTCCTGGAAGCTGTCCGCTTCCTTCAGGCCGCCCGTGCTTTGCACCAGCAGGGGTACGACGAAGGCGTTGATTTCCATGGCCGGCGCATTCTCGCGGCGGATCACGGAAATGGAGGCCGCTTCCTCGATATGGCTGCGCAGGTACTGGTAGGCGCCCACGTCTTCGTATTTCGAACGCTCGATGGCGTCGTACAGGATTTCATCCTTCTTTTGATTCAAGGCCTTGCGGATCAGGCGGCCGAACTCGACGGCTTGCTCGGCCAGCACCGTGCCCTGCGATTCGCTGTCTTCCTGCTCCGCCAGGTTCAGGGCCATCGTGCATAGCATGCGCGTGACGGACTCGTCCTTGTCTTCTGGCGTGTTGGCGGATTTACGGGGGACAGGGCGCTTATTTTTGGGCATGGCGATCAATTGGTTATCAGGGTAAAAGTCAGGCGAACGGGCGTCGAGGCTGCTTGCCTCACGCCGGGCGAATGATACAGGGGGACGCAGCCGCCCCGTACCTCAATGGTCGGTATCGAACATCTCGTGCAATTCGTCGAGCAGGTCGGCGGCTTCTTCCTGCGACAGGCCGAGATGCTGGCAGGCAAGTTCGCCGCCCTTGTCCCACTCGAGCGAAGTACTGTTGCCATGGTAGCGCTGAATGCCCTTTTCGGCCAGCAAGGACAGGGCGACGAGCGAGCGGATGGCGTCGTCCGTGGACGGGTCCGCCAGCACCGTGTAGTCGTGGTGGTGCAAAATTGCCCAGGAGACATCGGAGGACAGGCCCCAGTTGCGCGCCAGCAAGCAGCCGATGGCCGCGTGGTTGGTCTGGTGGCGCGCGTCCTCCAGTGTCGTAAAGCAATTCTGCGCATCGTTGGCCGCCGCCGCATACGTGTTGACGTAGTCGGGAAAACGGTTCATCAGCAGGGGCACGCCGATATCGCAGAACAGGCCGAAGGTGTGGGCGATGTCGGGCGGGGCGATGCGCAGCTTGCGCGAGGTAAATACCAAGGCGCGTGCGCGCTTGGCCGATACATCCCAGAAGTTCGTCAGTTCCACTCCTTCCGCTTCCAGCGCCTGGCGTGCCAGCAAGCCCGTCATCATGGCGCTGCACTGGTTGATGCCAAGAAAGTTGATACCTTGCTCAACGGACTTGGCCTTGCGCGCGGCGCCATAGAACGGCGAGTTGGCCAGTTTCAGCAAAGCGCCGGACATGCCGACATCGTCGGCGATGATGCGCGCGATGCGGCGCGGCGACGGGTCCTGTTCCGCCAGTTCGCGCTGCAAGTCGACCAGCAGGCTGGGACGCGGCGGGATACGGATGGAACGCATCAAGGCGTCAACCGGATCTTCCTGCACTACCTGCTTTTGCGCTGCCGCTCTCATCATCACGCTTTCATCATCATTTTTGTGCCCGGTGCTTATTCTGTGCGCGCTGCCGCTGCCCGCCTCATGAGCGTCTGGCGCAGTGCCCGACGATTATCGCTGTTTATGCATGGCAATAGTTCATCTCTGCAATATATTGTCGCAAAAATCCCTGTTTTGGCCTGCTCCAGCCCCGATTTTCCTCATTTTACGACGCTGCCCATGAAGATGTTCATGATGAAAAGAGCAAGTTTTATTTGTTTTCAAGGCCGGGCAAGGTGTGCGGCGGGATGCACGGCGGTACAATTGCCGGATGAAAAAAATCCTCGCGGGTATCGATTTTGCGGACGATTCCAGCAGCGTGGCGCGCCAGCTGATCGGCGTGACCGTGCTGGTCGACGGCGTGGGCGGGCGCATCGTGGAAACGGAAGCGTATGACCGGCTCGACCCTGCCTCGCACACGTATGGCGGCATGACGTCGCGCAATGCGGCCATGTTCGGTCCGCCCGCGCACGCCTATGTCTACCGTTCGTACGGCATCCACTGGTGCCTGAACTTTGTGTGCCGCGAAGCGGGCCATGGCGCGGGCGTGCTGATCCGCGCGATCGAGCCGCTCGTGGGACTCGATGCCATGCGCGAACGGCGCGGCGTCGAAGATGCGCGGCTGCTGTGCTCGGGGCCGGGCAAGGTGTGCCAGGCGCTCGGTGTCACGCATATGCATAACCGGCTGGCGCTCGATGCGCCGCCATTCATGCTGCTGGCGCGCGAGGAAGAGGTGATGGTGCACGCAGGCCCGCGCATCGGTATTTCCAAGGCGATGGACACGCCGTGGCGCTTCGTGCTGGCTGGTTCGCGCTACCTGAGCAAGCCGATGCGCATGCCAACTGCCTAGCTGCGCCGGCGCTGTGGCGCCGTGTTTGCGCCGTGCAAGCCGGGCATGCCGCGCAGCGGGCTGTGCAGTGCGCGCCGCTCCTGCTGCGCACTGGCCGGATGCCGGAACGCTTCCTCGTCAGGCGATGCGGGCTGCGCGGGCGCCAGCGGGCCGAGGGTAAACACGGCCACGGCCGCCGACAATTTGACGGCCTGGTCCTGCAAACTGGCAGCCGCCGCCGCTGCCTGCTCCACCAGGGCCGCATTTTGCTGGGTGACGTCATCCATTTGCGTGACGGCCTGATTTACTTCCGTGATACCCGACGCCTGCTCCGCGCTGGCCTCTTTCACGCGCTGGATGATTTCATTGACTTGCTGCACCGAGGCCACGATGGCGCCCATGCTGTCGCCCGCTTTCTGCACAGCCACGCTGCCGCCATCGATGGTCGTGACCGAGGTGGCGATCAAGGTCTTGATTTCCCTGGCGGCCTGGGCCGAACGCTGCGCCAGGGTGCGCACTTCGGACGCCACGACGGCAAAGCCGCGGCCTTGCTCGCCCGCGCGCGCCGCTTCCACCGCCGCATTCAGCGCAAGGATATTGGTCTGGAAAGAAATGCCATCGATCACGCCGATAATATCCACGATCTGGCGCGAATTGGCGCGTATCGTCGCCATCGTCGTTACCGCCTGCTGCATCGACATGCCCCCTTGCACGGCCAGGGTGGAGGCTTGCCCCGCCAGCTCGCAAGCCAGCTGGGCGTTGTCGGCATTGTCATTGACGGCTTGCGTCAGCGCTTCCATGGCGCTCGACGTTTCTTCCAGCGAACTGGCCTGCATTTCCGTGCGCGCCGACAAATCCAGATTACCGGTGGCAATTTCCCGCGAGGCCGTGTCGATCGATTGCACGGCGTCCATGATGGTGCGCAAGGTCTGGTTCAGGTGGGCGATGGTCTGGTCCAGCACGCGCGAGGTGGCGGCGATTTCGTCATTGCCCTGCTTGGGCGCGCCGGCTGTCAGCTTGCCCGCCGCCAGGTCTTGCACGGCGTCGGCGATGCCGCGGATCTCCGCCAGCATGGCGCGGCGTACCAGCATGGTCACGACGATGGAAACGAGAATCGATAGCAGCACCGTCAGCAGCAAGCTCCAGCCGAGGCTGCGAAACTCGGCGCTGGCCGTCGCATGGGCTTCGTTGCTGAGGGTTGTTTCCAGGGCAGACAGCTGCGTCAGCTGCGTATTGAACTGGACGAATTGGGTTTCCGCCTTGAGCATGGAATTGGTGGCGATCGACTGGTCCATCTGCGCCATTTCCATGGTTTCCAGCACGGCCTTGCGATAGCCGGCCAGGGCCGTGATGGCCGCATCGACGAGGGTGCGCTCGGCGCCCGTGGCCGTGGTACGCAGCGTGGCCAGCTGAGTGCCGATGGTCGCATGGCGCGCCTTGATCTGTTGCTCCAGCGTATCGAGGCGGGCCTTGGCGAAGCTGCCATTCGTCCACGACAGCAATTGGTACATATTGCCGTGCACCTGCCTGGCCTCGCCTAGTACGTCGGCAGCCGCCTTCAAATGCGTGATGCGTACCCGCACCATGTTTTCCAGCGAGGCATTTTGCCGCACCATGCCATACCAGGCGCCGCTCGAGCTGAGTATCAGCAGCAGCAAGACCAGGGTGGGCGCCAGCAATAATTTTGGTCCGATGCGTAATTGATTGAGCATACTTGACTCCTGGCTATGGCTGTTCCAACCGCAGGCGGCGCGTGGTGTGCGTGCGCGCCGCCCCTGTCTTATTTTTTGTAGATGCCCGCTTCCAACACCACATCGTTGACGCGCAGGATGTAGGTGGTCTTCGGCTCGATCTTGCCGCTGGTGGGATTCTTATACTGGTAGTCGACCCAGCCCTTGCCTTGCTTTTGCGCCAGTTCGATGATTTCACGGCGATATTTCTTGCCATTCGCATCGGGTACGTCCGTCAGATCCTTGCCCACGATGGAAGGATTGATGGGGTGGGCCAGCACGATGCCCGTCTTGATGTCGCGCATGTCGACATACAGCGAACCCTGCACGAAGTCGGGGTCTTTCGCCGTGATTTTCTTCATCATTTCTTCCTTGCCATGCGCCTTCATGAAGGCAGCGCCCCGTTCGGCCATGGCGATGGCGTCCTTTTCCGTTGGTTCGACCGCGGCGCTGACGCTGCCGCCGGCAAATGCCAAGCACAGCAGGCTACCCGTGAATAAGCGTTTCATGAAAGCTCCTTGTGATATCGAGGGATGTGTTACCAAGTCGTAATTTACGTCGCCGAAGTCCGCCTCAGATTGCGATGGAACAAACTAAAGTGTTGCTTGTAGGCAGCTTGCAACGTATCGACGGCTTGTTGATATGCAGCAATTTGGTTCTGCACGGCAAGAACTATGATGACTTTCACAGCATGCCGAGGTGGTCTCGCATGCGGGAGAAAAAGGCTGGGATTGGCCGATATGGGGCCAATTTCATGAAAGTTATCGCTATTTACAGGCAAGGAGCCGATCGTGTCCGCACTCATTACCGAGCCGTTTTCACCCAAGTTCAAGCCGTACACACGGCAAACCATTCAGCAGGCGCGGCAGTGGGAATGGCTGCCGGAAGAGCAGCGCGAAGCCGTGCAGGTGGTGTCGCACGTCTTGCCGTTTCGCACCAATGAATATGTGCTCGATCAGCTGATCGACTGGAACAATATCCCTGACGATCCCATCTACCGCCTCGTCTTTCCCCACCGCGACATGCTGCCGCCCGAGCAGTACGCGCACTTGCGCGACCTGGTGCTGGTCAAGCAGGACAAGGCGGCCATCGACGCCTATGTGCATGGCTTGCGCTTGGGCATGAATCCCCATCCTGCCGGCCAGATGACGCATAACGTGCCGCGAGTCAACGATGCGCCCGTGCGCGGCTTGCAGCATAAATATGCGCAAACGGTGCTGTTCTTCCCCAGCGCGGGCCAGACCTGCCACGCGTATTGCACTTTCTGTTTCCGCTGGCCCCAGTTCGTCGGCATGGACGACATGAAGTTCGATGCGCGCGAGTCGCATGAGCTGGCAGCCTATCTGAAACTGCATCCGGATGTGACGGACGTGCTGATCACGGGCGGCGACCCGATGATCATGAACACGCGGCAACTGGCCGCCTACCTGGAGCCGCTGCTGGCGCCGGGCCTGGAACACATCCAGAACATTCGCATCGGCACCAAGGCAGTGGCGTACTGGCCGCAGCGCTTTGTTTCCGACCGCGATGCGGATGACTTGATGCGCCTGTTCGAGCGCATCGTCAAGGCGGGCAAGAACCTGGCCGTGATGGGCCATTACAGCCATGCCGTCGAGTTGCGCCAGGACATCGCCCAGCAAGCTGTGAAACGCATCGTCTCCACGGGCGCCACCTTGCGCATGCAGGGGCCGCTGATCCGCCACATCAATGAAGATCCGGCGAGTTGGGCCGAGCTGTGGCAGACGGGCACGCGCTTGGGGGCGATTCCGTATTACATGTTCGTCGAACGGGACACGGGTCCGCGCGGCTATTTCGAGTTGCCTTTGGCAAAGGCGCACGAGATTTTCCAGGCCGCTTACCAGATGGTGTCCGGCCTGTCGCGCACGGTGCGTGGGCCTTCCATGAGCGCCTTCCCCGGCAAGGTCGTCATCGACGGCATCGTCACCATCCATGGTGAAAAGCTGTTTGCCCTGCAATTTTTGCAGGCGCGCAACCCGGACTGGGTGCGCCGGCCGTTTTATGCGAAATTCGATGCGGAAGCGACGTGGCTGGACGATTTGAAGCCCGCGTTCGGCCACGACAAGTTTTTCTTTGAGACGGATGAACCCGTCCCTCAGGTGCCGCATAAAATCATCCGCCTGGCACAGGCCGCCTGAGCATGCACGGCGCCGGCGCTTCTTCCCGCTCCGGCGTGGCCGTGTTTTGCCTGGTGTTCCTGCCGTTCGCGCTCGGGCATTATCTGTCGTGCCTGCTGCGCGGCGTCAATGCCGTGCTGACGGCCGAGCTGCTGGCTTCCATCGCCCTCACGCCAGCCCAGCTGGGCCTGCTCACCAGCGCCTTTTTTCTCGCTTTTGCGCTGGTGCAACTACCGATCGGCATGGCGCTCGACCGCTACGGCCCCCGTACGGTGCAACTGTGGCTGCTGGCGCTGGCGGCCCTGGGCGTGTGGCTGTTCAGCCGGGGCCACAGCTTTGCCGAGCTGATGTGGGCACGCGCCTTGATGGGGGCGGGCCTGGGTGGCTGTTTCATGGCCGCCGTGAAAGCGGTCTCGTGCGCCATCGCCCCATCGCGCCTGCCTTCCGTGCATGGCTATCTGATCGCCGTGGGCGGCCTGGGCGCGGCTACGGCCACCATGCCCGTCAAACTGGCTCTGCACTACACGGATTGGCGCGGCGTGTTCCTGGGCTTGGCGCTGGCGGCGCTGGCCATCGGGCTGCTGATCCGCCTGCTGTCGCCAGCCATGCCCGCGCCTGCCGCTGGCACGAGCAAGGTTAGCAAGGTCAGCGTCTGGAGCGTGTACCGCGATCCCGCTTTTCGCCGCACCATCGCACTGATCCTGCTGCCGCACACGGTGTTCTTTGGCGTGCAAGGCTTGTGGATAGGCCGCTGGCTGGCCGACGTGGGCGGCTTGTCCGACGACAACGTCGCGTATTTGTTGTACCTGGGCATGGCGGCCGTCATCTTCGGCGCCATCGGCATGGGCATGCTGACGGAATGGGCCGGGCGGCGTGCGATTGAACCGATGCAAGTGGCGGGCGCCGGCATCGTCCTGTTTGTCGCCGTGCAAGTGGCGATGGCGTGCAATGTGGTGCCCAGCCTGCCTTTGCTGTCCGTGCTGTTTACCTTGCTGGGCACGGTGACGGGGCTCGAGTATGCAATCGTCGCGCAAAGCATGCCGGCCAGCCTGACGGGCAGGGCGGCCACCTGCCTGAATTTGCTCATTTTCACGGGCGCCTTCCTGGTGCAGGCGGGCTTTGGCCTGATCCTCGGCTGCTGGCCCCTGAACAGCCAGCAGCAGTATCCGCCGCAGGCCTATCAGGCAGCGTTCGGCGTGCTGGCGGCCTTGCAACTGCCGGGGCTTGCGATGTTTTTCATTGACCGCTACAGGCGTGCCGGGCCATCCGGTAAAATGGCAGCCTGCACAGCGGCAATGATCAACTCCAAGGAAGACTATGAAACTCGTTCGTTATGGACGTCCAGGCAAGGAAAAACCGGGCCTGATCGATGAAGAAGGCAAACTGCGCGACCTGTCCGGCGTGATTGCCGATATTGACGGCGCACAACTGTCCGACAAGGCCTTGCGCAAGCTGGCCAAGCTCGATGAAAAGACGCTGCCCCTCGTGCGCGGCAACCCACGCTTCGGCGTGCCGCTGGCGAAAGTCGGCAAGTTCATCGGCATTGGCCTCAATTACGCGGATCACGCGGCCGAATCCGGCATGGCTATCCCCGCCGAACCCATCGTGTTCATGAAGGCCATCACTTGCCTGAATGGCCCGGACGACAATGTCGTGTTGCCAAAAGGCTCCAAGAAGACGGATTGGGAAGTGGAGCTGGGCGTGATCATCGGCACGCGTGCGCAATACGTGAGCGAAGAGGACGCCTTGAAATATGTGGCTGGCTATTGCGTCGTCAACGACGTTTCCGAGCGCTCGTTCCAGCTGGAGCGGGGCGGCCAGTGGGACAAGGGCAAGGGCTGTGACACCTTCGGTCCTGTCGGCCCGTGGCTGGTGACGCGCGATGAAGTCATCGACGAGCAGGATCTGGACCTGTACCTGGAAGTGAACGGCAAGCGCATGCAGACGGGTAATACGCAAACCATGATCTTCACGGTGGCGCAGATCGTCAGCTATTTGTCGCAATTCATGACCCTGGAACCGGGCGACGTCATCGCCACAGGCACGCCGCCGGGCGTGGGCCAGGGCCGCAAGCCGCAGCGTTTCCTGAAAAAAGGCGACAGCATGCGCCTGGGTATCGCCGGCCTGGGCGAGCAGCAGCAGGACGTGGTCGCCTGGACCGCCTGATGGCCGGTAGCGATCTCGACCGCTTGCCCCCGTTGCCGCTGGACCAGCTCGACCCGCAGCAGCGCGCGGCCGCGCAAGCCATCATCGACGGCCCGCGCGGGGCGCTGTACGGCCCTTTCGTGCCGCTGATCCGCAGCCCCGAGCTGATGGAAACGGCGCAGCGCATGGGGGAATATTTGCGCTACCGCAGCGCCATCGGCACGCGGCTGTCGGAACTGGCGATCCTGGTGACGGCGCGCCAGTGGGACCAGCAAGTCGAGTGGGCCATCCACGCGCCGCTGGCCGTGCAGAACGGCATCGCGCAAGCGGCCGTGGACGCCATTGCTGAACGGCGCTTGCCGCCTGCCCTGAAAGACGATGAGCAAGCCGTGCATGATTTCTGCATCGAGCTGCAGCAAAACAAGCGGATCAGCGACGCCACGTATGCGCGGGCGCTGGCGCTGTTCGGCGAGCACGGCGTGGTGGACTTGATGGGTATCAATGGCTACTACACCTTCCTGGCCATGGTGATGAATGGGGCGCAGACGGCCGTGCCGGCCTTGGGTGTGACGCCCTTGCCTGCCTGATTAGAGGAGTTCTTCGGCAAAGATGGACAAAGTGTAATGAAGTTGCAATTATTCAATATATAATTTTACTTCCCTTCCATTGCCAACAAGCTCAATGAAAACTCGTCCGTGCTCCACCCTGATGGGCCGCGCCTTCCTGGCGCTGGCCCTTTCTTTTTGCCCCTTGATGACGGTGCGTGCGCTTGCCGCCGAGACGGCCGCCAGCGCCAGCGCTTCCGCCCTGGAAAACTCCGTCGTCAAGGTGTTTTCCACCCTGCGCGGGCCCGATCCGTACAAGCCGTGGAGCAAGGCTGCGCCGCAGGAGGTGACGGGTTCCGGCGTCGTCATCGAAGGCCGCCGCATCCTCACCAATGCGCACGTGGTCGGCTATGCCAGCCAGGTGCAGATCCAGGCCAACGGCGCTGGCGACAAGATACCGGCGACCGTGCTGGCCATTTCGCGCGGCATGGACCTGGCCTTGCTGAAAATCGATGACGACAGTTTTTTCGCCAGCCACAAGGCGGTGCCCCGCGCCAACGTCATGCCGGACGTGCGCGATGCCGTGCTGGCGTATGGCTATCCGACGGGCGGCACTTCTCTGTCGATCACCAAGGGCATCGTCTCGCGCATCGAATTCGTGCGCTACAACTTTCCCGTCTCCGGCCTGCGCATCCAGATCGATGCGGCCATCAATCCGGGCAATAGCGGCGGCCCCGTGATCGCTGGCGACAAGATGATCGGCCTGGCCTTTGCGGGCATGCTCAATGCGCAAAACATCGGCTACATCATCCCCAACGAGGAAATCGAGCTGTTCCTGCGCGACCAGGAAAGTGGCGCGCCCAAGGGCAAGCCGGCCATGCGCGACGTGACGCAAACGTTGGAAAATCCCGCGTTGCGCACCTATCTGAAGCTGGCCAAGGGTGTCGAGGGCGCTGTCGTGATGACGCCGGCCAGCAAGGATGCGGCCTACCCGCTCAAGGAGTGGGATGTCATCACGCATATTGGCGATTTTCCCATCGACAACCAGGGCATGGTCAAGCTGAATGCCAACAGCCGTGTGCGCTTCCAGTACCGGGTGCAGCAGCTGGCGAAAGATGGCGAATTGCCGCTGACGGTGGTGCGCCAGGGCGCGTCCCTGAAAATCAAGGTGCCCGTCTCGGCGGCGCATCCGATGCTCATTGGCGGCCTGCAGGGCAATTACCCATCCTATTTCATCTTCGGCCCGATGGTGTTTTCGCGCGCCACCACGGAATTCATGGCGGCGCCGAATGGCAATCCGGCAATCTTGGGCGGCATGGCGTTTGCCGGCAATCCGCTGGCCACGCGACGCGGCGATGCGCCCGATAGCGAGCGCGAAGAGTTGGTGGTGATCGCCGCGCCGTTCTTCCCGCACAAGCTGATGAATGGCTACAGTACCCGTTTCTTCTCGGTCGTCGATTCCGTCAACGGCGTGCGCGTGCGCAGCCTGGCGCACCTGGTGGCCTTGCTGCGCGACCAGACGGATGAACTGCTGACGTTCCGCTTCCAGCAGCGCGATGCGGAAATGGTCGTCGTGCCCCGCAAGGACATGCTGGCGGCGACGGAATCGGTGCTGACGGACAACGGCATCCGCTCGGAAGCGTCGCCCGACATGCTGAAAATCTGGAATGAAAAAACGCCGGCGAGCAACTAGCTCCCGGCGTTTCGCAAGACAGCAGGCGCGGCGCACACCGCGCCTGTTTTATTTTAGGCCAGCACTTTTTTCAGCCACGCGCCGATGGCGTCGATTTCTTCCTGGCACAGCGAGTGCTGCATCATGTACTCGTGCCACTCCACCTTGTAACCCATGCCGGTGAGCAAGTCACGCGACTGCTGTGCGCGGGCGACCGGCACCACGGGGTCGGCCGTGCCGTGCGCCATGAAGATCGGCGTTTCCAGGCTTGCCGGGGTGCGCTCGGCCGCCGTCTTGTCGGCCAGGGGCAGATAGCCGGACAGGCACATCAGACCGGCCAGCGGTTCCGCATGGCGCAAGCCCGTTTGCAAGGTCATGGCGCAGCCTTGCGAGAAACCTGCCAGGATGATGCGGCTGGCTGGAATGCCGCGCGCCTTTTCGCGCGCGATCAGCGCTTCGATCTGCGCCTGCGAGGCGCGCAAGCCGCCTTCATCTTCGCGGCGCACGAGGTCGCTCACGAGGATGTCGTACCAGGCGCGCATCACATAGCCGTTGTTGATGGTGACGGGCATGGTGCCGGCGCTGGGGAAGATGAAGCGGATGGCGGGGCAGCCGCGCAAATCAAGTTCTTTCACCAGGGGCACGAAGTCGTTGCCGTCGGCGCCCAGGCCGTGCATCCAGATGATGGAGACGGTGGGATTCGGTGCGCTGTCGAGTTCTATGGTTTCCAGCAAGTTGCTCATGTGTTTTCCTCAGGTAGGGGTTGCGCCGGACGCAGCGCCGATTTGGGACGGAAGGCCTTGCAGATGGCCGGATCGGTTTCCATGTAGGGGCCACCGATGAGGTCGATGCAATACGGTACGGCGGCAAAGATACCGTTCACCAGTTGCACGCCAGCGGCGTCTTTCAAGCCTTCCAGTGTTTCCTTGATGGCTTTCGGCTGGCCCGGCAAGTTCATGATCAGGGCGGCGCGCTCGGGCGTTTCGCGGATCACGGCCACCTGGCGCGACAGGATCGCCGTCGGCACGAATTGCAGGCTGATCTGGCGCATCTGTTCGCCGAAACCGGGCATTTCCTTGGTCCCGACGGACAAGGTGGCGTCCGGCGTCACGTCGCGCCGCGCCGGCCCCGTGCCGCCCGTCGTCAGTATCAGATGGCAGTGGCTCAGGTCGACCATGTCGATCAGGGTGTTTTCAATTTGCGAACGCTCGTCCGGGATCAAACGCTTTTCCAGGCGGAAAGGCGTGCGGATGGCGGCGGACAGCCAGCTTTCCAGGGCCGGGATGCCCAGGTCTTCATATACGCCGCCGCTGGCGCGGTCCGAGATCGACACGAGGCCGATAATCAATTCGTCTTCTATCGTGGTCATGGGGCACCTGTCTATGTCGTAAAAAAACCGGGTTGATCCCGGTTTTTCGTCAATGCTGGGGTCAGACCCCAGTTTTTTTACTCGTCGTCTTCGCCTTCAACGTCATCTTCGTCGGCATCTTTCTTGCCGCCGTTTTTCTTCTTGGCGATCTCTTTCAAGATCTGGAAGATTTCGCGGTAGGCTTTTGGCGGCTTGTTCTCGGCTTGCTCCTTGCGGGCATTGCGGATCAGGGTGCGCAGGTGCTGCACGTCCAGCTCCGGGTTTTCCGACAGCAAGACGGTCAATGCCTTGTCGTCCGTCAACAGCTTGTCGCGGCGGCGTTCCATCGCGTGCATATTGGCCGTGTCGGCTTTCGACAAGCCTTTCCAGCTATCGATGGTGCGTTGGATGGCGGCAACTTCTTCCTCATCCAGGGTGCGCATCTTCTTGCCCACGTATTGCAGCTGGCGGCGGCGGCCTTCGTGGTCCTTGATTTGCTGGCATTCGAGAATGGCGTCGCGCACGTCTTCCGGCATCGGGACGCGCTTGACGCGGTCACGTGCCTCATTGACGAGTTCTTCGCCCAGCTTTTGCAGGACGGTCATCTGGCGCTTGAGTTCCGACTTCGAAGGACGTTCATATTCCTGTTCGAATTCGGTCGATTGGAAGCCGCAAGCTCCCCGGTTTGGATTTGGCATGATAAGGCGGGATTGGCCGCGTAGGCCGCACCTGTAAACTGTAAACGACTGCTATGATAACCTTTTTAGCGGCTTTCCGAAGAAAACAGCGCATGAACGACTCCGTATTTACCCATAGTCAAGAGCAATTGCAGCAACTGGCCCGTGATGTGTTGTCTTTTGCGCGGGAAGCGGGCGGTACCGACGCTGCCGTCGAAGTCAGCGAAGGCGGTGGCCTGTCCGTTTCTGTACGAAAAGGCAAGATCGAGACGATCGAGCAAAACAAGGACAAGGGCATGGGCGTCACCGTGTTTGTCGGCAAGAAGCGCGGCAATGCCAGCACCTCCGACTTTTCGCCGTCCGCCCTGCGCGCCACGGTGGACGCCGCCTACAACATCGCCCGTTTCACGGCCGAGGACGATTGCGCCGGCCTGGCCGACGCCGACATGCTGGAAATGTCCCCCCGCGACTTGCAACTGTTCTATCCCTGGCTCATTTCGACCGAGGAAGCCGTCGTACTGGCCCAGCGGGCCGAAGCGGCCGCGTTCGCCGTCGACCCGCGCATCACCAACAGCGAGGGCGCCAGCGTGCACGTGCAGCAATCGCACTTCGTTTCCGCCAATTCGCGCGGCTTCATCGGCGGCTACCCGTTTTCGCGCCACACCCTGTCCGTGGCGCCCATCGCCGGCAAGGGGGCCAAGATGCAGCGCGACGACTGGTATTCATCCGTGCGCGACGCCGCCAAGATGTCGAGCCCGGAAGCCATCGGCCGCTACGCCGCCGAACGCGCCCTGTCGCGCCTGAATGCGCGCAAACTGGGCACGCGCACTTGCCCCGTGCTGTTCGAGGCGCCGCTGGCGGCCGGTTTGCTGGGGACCTATGTGCAAGCGACCTCGGGCGGCGCCCTGTACCGCAAGTCCACGTTCCTGAACGATTCCCTGGGCACGCAAGTGCTGCCCTCGCACGTGCAGATCTTCGAAGACCCGCACGTGATCGGTGGCGTCGGTTCGGCGCCGTTCGATGAAGAGGGCGTGAAAACCGTCAGTCGCGACGTCGTCAAGGATGGCGTGGTGCAAGGCTATTTCCTGTCGACTTACACGGCCCGCAAGCTGGGCATGCAAACGACGGGCAACGCGGGCGGCTCGCACAATCTGTACCTGACTTCGAAGCTGACGGCCGCCACCGACGATTTTGTTGTCATGCTGAAAAAGCTTGGCACGGGCTTGCTGGTGACGGAACTGATGGGACAAGGAACGAACTACGTGACGGGCGACTATTCGCGCGGCGCGTCCGGTTTCTGGGTGGAAAATGGCGTAATTCAATACCCGGTGGAAGAAATCACCATCGCCGGCAACATGAAGGACATGCTGCGCAACATCGTGGCCGTGGGCGCCGACGCCTTGCGCCGTGGCACCAAAGAGACGGGTTCCATCCTCATCGAGAGCATGGTGGTGGCGGGCGGCTGAGCTGTTGCCTGTCAACCGCGGCAACGCCGGGCAGGCGCCTCTTTACTGCTGGACCTGATAGCCATCCGTCAGGGTAGCCAGGAATTTCACCATATCCTCGATCTCGCCCGCCGTCAGCGCGGGCGCCATGCCACGCTTGCGGTCGAACGGCGCTTCGCTGACGTTCACGTTGGCGCGATACCTGGCGGGTACGTCATTGAATTTCTGCACTTTTCCCCGCTTGTCGCGCGGATACCATTCTTGCGGATGGGTATCGCGCCGCACATAGAAACGCAGGGCATCCGTCAGGTTGTCGAATACGCCGTTGTGGAAAAACACCTGCCGCGTTGCCACATTGCGCAGGCTGGGTACCTTGAAGGCGCCGCATAACTCGCCTTTCGTCGTCAGGTCCGTGCGGTCGGGGCCGCACAAGCCCAGGTCGAAATAGGCGGGGTCGGCCGTGGCGGGAATGCGCGTATTGCGCGGCACGCCCAGATTGTCGAAGCTGAAGTCCGTAAACAAGGGCGGCGCGCCCTGTTCGCCACGCACGCTGGGGTGGCAAGCGGCGCAATTGCCCTTGCGTTCATCGTTGAACAGGGCCAGGCCCCGCAGTTCGGCCAGCTCCAGCGGAACTTTGTTGGCCATGTAGAGGTCATATTTGGAATCGTAGCGGTGGAAGTCCGGTTCTTCCTGTTGGAATTGCTGCAAGGCATAGGTGATGCGCTTGAATGCCTGTTGTGGCTGCGCAAAGATGGCATCGCCAAAGACGCGCTGGAATGCTTGCGCGTAACTGCCCTTGCGCAGCCGTTCCACCACCGCATCCGTGCTGGCATTGGCCATTTCGTGCGCTGCCAGGAATGGCCGCTCCGCCTGTTCTGCCAGGCTGGCGGCGCGGCCGTCGCGGTTGATGCCGCCGTTGGGTGCGCCTTCCTCATCAAAGCGGAAGGGCGGAGTGTGTTCGAGGTAGCGCAGCGATGGCGTGGCGCGGTAGCCGTGCGCCTGGCCATCGACACCCCCCAGTTGCACGGCCAGCTTGTTGCCAGGTGCATAGGCGTGGGCCGGGTCGTGGCAGCTGGCGCACGACTGCTTGCCCGAGGCGGACAGGCTGGCATCGTGGAAGATGCGCTTCCCCAGCTGTGCGGCAGGGCTGAGTTCGGCCGCCGTGCCTGACATGCCATGCAAGCTGGCAAACAAGAATATGCACACGTGTGCAAATTTGCTGCTGAAAAAGCGCGCCACGGCGCATGGCTGGTCTCGAGTGGTCATAGGCAGGATGAGTTGTCGGCAAGAAGGAGGACAGAAGTGCTGGGGCCAGTATAGGCAGCAATGGGCGGTGTGGCAACGATTTACGATGTTGCGCTGCGCAAGAAAGTGGCAGGAAAATAGCCGGCGGCAGGGGCGCCGCCGGCCTGGCCTGACCCGTCACAGTATGTGTGGCGGGCCAGTATCTCGCGGGATCAGGCGCGCAAGGTCGACAGGATAGGTTGCAGCACGGCCGCGCCCAGGGCGGCGCTGCGTGCGCCGCTCCAGCCCGTTTGCGGGTCGGGATCGTTGGCATTGTCCTTGAACGGCAGTTCCAGGGTCAGCGACAGGCAACCGAAGGCGTGGGTGATGTGGGGCGAGCCCATGGTCAGCACTTCCGGCGTGAACGGGCCGTCTTCGTAGCCATGCTCATCCTGGAAGTCGGGGCTGGCCACCTTGAAGTCGGCGATGAAGCGGTCTTGCTCGGCTTTTTGTGCTGGCGTGAAATTTTCCAGCGCGTCGCTTCCGGCCACGAAGACGTAAGGCAAGCCTTCGTCGCCATGCACGTCGAGGAACAGGTCGCAGCCGATTTCATGCATTTTCTGTTTCACCAGGAACACTTCCGGGCTGCGCTCCATCGTCGGCGTCATCCATTCGCGGTTAAGGTTGGCGCCGGCCGCGTTGGTACGCAGGTTGCCATGCACGGAACCGTCCGGGTTCATGTTCGGCACCACGTAGAAGACGGCGTCCTGCAGGCACTGGCGGGCAAACGGATTGGCCTGGTCCAGCAAGGCTTCCAGCATGCCTTCGACAAACCATTCAGCCATCGTTTCGCCCGGATGCTGGCGCGCGATGACCCAGACTTTTTTCTCCGCATCGGCGTCGCCGACCACCAGCAGATTCATGTCGCGGCCTTCCACGGTGCTGCCCAGGTCGATCAGGCGCACCAGCGGGGACGCTTGCGCGCTGTCGATCAGGGCCAGGTGGCGGTCCCATGGATACGGCTCGAAGTAGGCGTAGTACACGCTTTCTTCTTCCGGCGTATGTTCGATGGTCATCACCGTGCCGTCAAAGCTGGTCGGCACGCGGAACCAGGTTTCGCGGTCGTAGCTGGCGACGGCCTGGTAATCTTTCCAGCCGTCCGGGTAGGCCGACTTGCCTGCGTTCATGAAGCGGATCGTGCACGCTTCGCCTTGCGCACCTTGCAGGCGGAAGTAAAACCACTGCGTGATGTCGGCGTGGGAATCCTTGCGGATGTTCAGCTCGATGGATTGGGCATCGTCGGCGCGCAGCACCTCGATCGCGCCGGCGTCGAATTGCTGGCTGATTTTAATGGTCATGTGTGTTCCTGATAAAAACGTATGGGTTTTGCATCGTGTGCAATGGCGCGATGATACCCGTTTTAGCCGCGCCTTTGTGCTGGCGCAAACGACGACGGACGTGCTTTGCTAACGTGGAAGTTCCAACACGGGAGAGCATCATGGACGATAACGGCAACCACATACGCGAGCTGGAAAAGAAAGTCAGCGCCCTCAGCGACGCCCTGGCGCACCTGGGCAAGGGCACGACCTTGCAGGAATTGCTGCGCATCCTGCGTTTCCCCGGCTATACCACGCCGGCCGAATTCACCTTCAACGTCGCCATCCTCGACACCATGCTGGTGCAGGCCAACGCGCTGGAAAAGCTGGGGCAGGATTTATTGGCGGGCGCGAAACAGGTGGTGGTAAAGCAGTGAGCAGGCAGTGACTTATTCCTGAACGCCTGAAAAATGTTCAGGGCAAGGCGCAGGGTCGCAGGCAGTACGAACGTACGCCCAGGCCCTGCAACGCCGCCATGGACGTTTTGTCAGGTGTTCAGGCCGCCGAAACGTTCGTAGAACCACGGCTCGACATCCGGCGCCTGCGCATCCTCGCGCCGCAATGTCGCCAGGATATGTTCCTCGGCCGCAGCATACGTGATGCGATACAGGTCACGCGCCAGCGCATAGGCTTGCGTGCCGGGCCACGGTTCGGGCAGCAGTTCGACGGGCAGTTGCGGGTCGTGCAATTGCACGCGGCGGTAGGCGTGCGTCAGCAGCGAGCGAATGACGAATGCCTGCTCCGCGTCGAACACGGGTTCTTCCTGCAGCAGGGTCAGCAGGGGCTGGAAGCTGGCGATGAATTTTTCGTAGCCGGCCATCACTTCCGACAAGTCCCAGCAGTCGCCCACCATGTCGCGCAGGGGGCGCGTGCTCACGCCCGGCAATTCCGTGGTGTGGCAGACGTACAGCTTGCCCTGCACCTCGTTGCGCACGAGGATATCTTCCAGCGCTTCCGCATTGCTGGCCGGGTGGCCAAAGATGCCGGGAGAGATCAAGCCATAGCCGGCCCATAATAATTCCTTGCGCAGCGCCCCCCGCTCGGCCGCGCCGATGCTGCCGGCCGGCCCGATCACCAGGGTCCAGCTGCCATCCCAATGCACAACCAGCGGCGCATAGATGCGGCGGTAGGCGCGTTCGAAGCGGGCCAGCGCCTCCGGGCGTATCGTATAGGCGCTGCGGCGGCCATCGCGCTGCGAGCTGAGCCAGCCTTCCTGCGCCAGGCGGAACACGCTGGTGCGCAATAGCCGGTCATTGACGCCGAATGGCGCCAGCAGTTCGATCAGGCTGCCCAGCCAGATGGCGCCGCCGCGCGGCACGATAGCGTCGCCAAAGATGGTCATCACCAGGGACTTCGAGCGCGGTGGGTCGCTTTCCAGGAAATCGGCTATCCATGCCGTGCAACGGGTGTTCTTCATGTGGTTCCGGTCTGGCCGTGTTGCGGTCGAATCAATAAAAGCAGCAGTTTACTTGGCTGCGCGGGTAGCGCGGCAATAATTTGCCGGAAGCGCTGGTGGCGCCTCATGGTGTTTTCTCATAAGCAATATCATACGCACAAAAAAGCGGCACAAGATACGATTTTTTAAAATGATTCATATCAAGTGTATGCAAATCGTTTTTTGTATCGTATTATTGCTTCATCGCGCTGCGCTGCTGCGCAACATCAAGACATGGGAGACACATCATGTACGCACAAATGGTTGAAACCGGCCTCAAGAACGTCCGTTCCCTCGACGATATGGGCCAGGAAGAGCGCGCTTTCCAGGCGCGCATCGACGAAGGCATCAAGATCGAGGCCAAGGACTGGATGCCGGATGCCTACCGCAAGACCCTGATTCGCCAGATTTCGCAGCACGCGCACTCGGAAATCGTCGGCCAATTGCCCGAAGGTAACTGGGTCACGCGCGCACCGACCCTGAAACGCAAATCCATCCTGCTGGCGAAGATCCAGGACGAAGCAGGCCACGGCCTGTACCTGTATAGCGCCGCAGAAACCCTGGGCGTGTCGCGCGACGACTTGCTGGCTGCCTTGCACTCGGGCAAAGCCAAGTATTCCAGCATCTTCAACTATCCCACCCTGTCGTGGGCCGACATGGGCGCCATCGGCTGGCTCGTCGACGGTTCCGCCATCATCAACCAGATTCCCCTGTGCCGCTGCTCGTATGGGCCGTATGCGCGCGCCATGATTCGCGTGTGCAAGGAAGAGTCGTTCCATGCGCGCCAGGGCTACGACATCATGATGTCGCTGTGCAAGGGCACGCCCGCGCAAAAAGCCATGGCGCAAGATGCCTTGAACCGCTGGTGGTGGCCTTCCTTGATGATGTTCGGCCCGTCCGACGCCGCCTCCGTCAACAGCGCCCAATCGGCGCAATGGCGCATCAAGCTGTTCTCGAACGATGAATTGCGCCAGCGCATGGTCGACCAGACCGTGCCGCAGATCGAATACCTGGGCCTGACCGTACCCGATCCCGACCTGAAGTTCAATGCGGAAACGGGCCACTATGAATTCGGCGAGATCGACTGGTCCGAGTTCAACAATGTCCTGAAGGGCAATGGCCCGTGCAACCGCGAACGCCTGCAAACGCGCGTCAAAGCGTATGAAGACGGCGCATGGTTCCGCGATGCCTTGGTCGCGTATGCAGACAAGCAAGCTGCTAACAAAGCGGCAGCGTAAATACACAAGACAGATAGGGGATAGCAACATGAGCAAAGAATGGCCATTGTGGGAAGTTTTCATCCGCAGCCAGCACGGCCTGGCGCACAAGCATGTGGGCAGCCTGCACGCCTCCGACGCCACCATGGCGGTCAACCACGCGCGCGACGTCTACACGCGCCGCAATGAAGGCGTGAGCATCTGGGTGGTGCGCGCGGCCGATATCGTCGCCAGCAGCCCCGGCGACAAGGGCGCCCTGTTCGAACCGTCGAACAGCAAGGTGTACCGCCATCCCACCTTCTTCCCGATGCCGGAAGAAGTCAAGAACCTGTGATGGGAGCGCCTGCAATGGATGACAAGGTCAATTACCTCTTGCGCCTGGGCGACAATGCCCTGATTCTCAGCCAGCAGCTGTCGCAGCTGTGCGGCAAGGGGCCGGCGCTGGAAGAAGACATGGCGCTGACCAACGTGGCGCTGGACTTGCTGGGCCAGACGCGCTTGTGGTTCAGCTATGCGGCCGAGCTGGAAAACGCGGGCCGCGACGAGGACGACATCGCCTTTTTACGCGACGCCCACGACTTCAAGAACTGCCTGCTGGTCGAACAGCCGAACGGCAATTACGCCGACACCATGATGCGCCAGTTCTTCTTCGACAGCTGGCACTACTTCCAGCTGCTGGAACTGACCAAATCGACGGATGCACGCATCGTCGAGGTGGCGCAAAAGTCGATCAAGGAAGTGACCTATCACTTGCGCCGCAGCGGCGACCTGATCGTGCGCCTCGGCGACGGCACGGCCGACAGCCACGCGAAAACGCAGGCCGCGGCCGACAAGCTGTGGATGTACACGGGCGAGATGTTCAAGTACGACGCCGTCGACCAGGCCATGGTTGCCGCCGGCATCGCGCCGCCATCGGACGTGCTGCGCCGGGCTTTCCTCGAACACGTGGCCGAGATCTTCGCCGAAGCCACCTTGACCATGCCGGCGCCCGACGCCTGGATGCAAAAGGGCGGCAAGCAGGGCACGCACACGGAGCACCTGGGTTTTATTTTGGCCGAGATGCAGTTTCTGCAGCGCGCCTACCCCGGGGCGGAGTGGTAATGAACGCGGCCACGGCAGCGCTGGACGCCGCCCAGGTCTGGGCCTGGCTGGGCGACGTGCCGGACCCGGAAATCCCCGTCATTTCGGTGGTGGACCTGGGCATCGTGCGCGCCGTCGATGTGGTCAGTGGCGAAGAGTGCATCGTGACGATCACGCCCACGTATTCGGGCTGCCCGGCCATGCAGGTGATCGCCGACGCCGTCACGGATGCCTTGCGCAGCCACGGCGTGGCCAAGGTCACGCTGGTGAACCAGCTGGCGCCCGCCTGGACGACGGACTGGATGAGCGAAGCGGGCAAGGCCAAGCTGAAAGGCTATGGCATCGCCCCGCCGCAGCAGCAGGTGATCGATATCAGTGGTTTGCGTGGTGGCGTCAAGCGCCAGGCGATGCCGAAACTGGATGTGATCTGCCCGAACTGCGGCTCGACGCACACGCAGCTGACCAGCCAGTTCGGCTCCACGCCGTGCAAGGCCCTGTACAAATGCATGGCTTGCCGCGAACCGTTTGACTACTTCAAGTGCCACTAAAAAAACAGGCACACGTTCCGAAGAAACTGGAGATGAAGCATGAGTAAATTTTATCCGCTGTGCGTAGCGAACGTGCGCAACGAAACGCGCGACACCATCGCCGTCACGTTCGACGTGCCATTTGAGTTGCAGCAGCAGTTCCGCTTCCAGCAAGGCCAGTACCTGACCCTGCGCGCCAACATCAATGCGGAAGACGTGCGCCGCTCGTATTCCATCTGTTCGGCGGTGCAGGACGGCACCTTGCGCGTGGCCATCAAGCGCACGCCCGGCGGCGCCTTTTCGACTTGGGCGAACGACACCCTGAAGGCCGGCGCCACCATCGAGGTGATGCCGCCCATGGGCCACTTCAACGTGCCGCTCGACTGCGTCAACCGCAAGCACTACCTGGCGTTCGCGGCCGGCAGCGGCATCACGCCCATCCTCTCCATCATCAAGACGACCCTGCTGACGGAACCCCTGAGCCGCTTTACCCTGTTCTACGGTAACCGCGCCTCGTCATCCGTCATCTTCAAGGAAGAATTGACGGACTTGAAGGATGTGTACCTGGAGCGTCTGAACCTCGTCTACGTGATGAGCCGCGAGCAGCAGGATATCGAATTGTTCAACGGCCGCATCACGCAGGAAAAATGCGAACAGTTCCTGCAGCACTGGATCAAGGTCGAAGACTACGACAACGCCTTCATCTGCGGCCCGGAAGACATGATGCTGGGCGTGTCCGCCGCCCTGCAGGCGGCCGGCATGCCCAAGCAGAATATCAAGATCGAACTGTTCGCCGCCAGCATCCCGAAAAACGCCCACAAGCCGCGCGCCCAGTTGGCCGCCGACGCCGTGCAGGAAACGGAAGTGACCGTCATCATGGACGGCAACCACACCACCTTCACGATGGACAAGGACAAGGAATCCCTCCTCGACGCGGGCCTGCGCGCCGGGCTGGACATGCGCTACTCGTGCAAGGGCGGCGTATGCTCGACCTGCCGCTGCAAGATCCTCGACGGCAAGGTCGAAATGGACGTCAACTACGCGCTGGAAGACTACGAAGTGGCGCGCGGTTTCGTCCTCAGTTGCCAGAGTTTTCCGCTGACCGACAAGGTGGTGGTCGACTTCGACCAGGCTGAATAACATCAGACCCCAAGCGAAGACTGGGGTCGGACCTTAAGGTCCGACCCCGGCACTTGTCCTTGGGTTGAAAACTAAAAACCGAGACACGCCATGACCTACCAAAACATCCTTTTCACCATCGAACAGGGTATCGCCACCCTGACCCTGAACCGTCCCGACAAGCTCAATAGCTTTACGCAAGCCATGCACGAGGAAGTGCGTGATGCGATCGCCAAGGTGAACGCCGACAGCACCGTGCGCGTCTTCGTGCTGACGGGCGCGGGCCGCGGTTTTTGCGCGGGCCAGGATTTGTCCGATCGCGCCGTGGAACCCGGCTCGAAGGGCGTGGACCTGGGCGAATCGGTGGAAAAGAACTATGCGCCGCTGGTGCTGGCCTTGAGGGCATTGCCGATGCCTGTCATCTGCGCCGTCAACGGCGTGGCCGCCGGCGCGGGCGCCAACCTGGCGCTGGCCTGCGACATTGTCATCGCCGGCAAGTCGGCCAGCTTTGTCGAAGTGTTCTGCAAGCTGGGCCTGATCCCGGACACGGGCGGCACCTTCTTCCTGCCGCGCTTGATCGGTTCGGCGCGCGCCATGGGACTGGCCATGCTCGGTGAAAAACTGACGGCGGAAAAAGCGGAAGACTGGGGCCTGATCTGGAAATGTGTCGAGGATGCAGAACTGGCGCAGGAAACGCGCAAGCTGGCCGTGCACTTTTCCACGGCGCCGACCAAGGGCCTGGCCTACACCAAGCAGGCGCTGGCCGCCAGCGGCGCCAATACCCTGCCGCAGCAGCTGGCGCTGGAAGCGCGCATGATGAGCGATCTCGGTAACAGCGACGATTACCGCGAAGGCGTGGCCGCCTTCATGGAAAAGCGCGCACCGCAATTCAAGGGACATTGATATGGCAGCTCTGGACAACAACAGTATCGTCGCCGTCATCGGCAGCGGCGCCATGGGCGCCGGCATCGCGCAGGTGGCGGCGGCCGCCGGCTATCGCGTCAAACTGTACGATACGCGCGCGGAAGCCGTCAGCAAGGCCTTGCTCGACATCGGCAAGATGTACGCGAAGCTGGCCGAGAAGGGGCGCATGACGGCGGACGAAGCCACGGCCGCCACGGCGCGCCTGCAGGCGGCCGGCAGCCTGGCCGATGTGAGCGATTGCGCCCTGGTGGTGGAAGCCATCGTGGAAAACCTCGACGTCAAGCGCGGCCTGTTCGCCGAACTGGAAGCCTTGGTCAGCGACGACTGCATCCTGGCGACGAATACGTCGTCGATTTCCGTCACGGCGATTGCCGCCAAGCTGCGCCGCCCGGAACGCCTGGTCGGCATGCATTTCTTTAATCCCGTGCCCCTGATGGCGCTGGTGGAAGTGATCAGTGGCCTGGCCACCAGCGAGCAGGTCGCCGCCACCGTCTATGACACGTCCATCGCCTGGGGCAAGAACCCCGTGCATGCGAAATCGACACCGGGTTTCATCGTCAACAGAGTCGCCCGTCCGTTTTACGCGGAAGGCTGGCGCTTGTTGAACGAGCAGGCGGGCGACGCCGCCACCATCGATGCCGTGTTGCGCGAAGCGGGCGGTTTCCGCATGGGGCCCTTCGAATTGATGGACCTGATCGGCCACGACGTGAATTTCTCCGTCACCCAATCCGTGTTCGGCGCCTATTTCAACGACCCGCGCTTCACGCCTTCCGTGCTGCAGCAGGAAATGGTCAACGCCGGTTTCCTCGGCCGCAAATCGGGCCGTGGCTTTTACCCGTACGGCGAAGGCGCCAGCGCGCCTGTGGCGCAGGCGGAAGGCGCGCAAGCGAAACCGGAATTCGTCGCCCTGTCGGCCGCCATCGGCGGCGATGGCCGTGGCCACAGCGGCATCATCCACAGTCTGGTGCAGCGCCTGGAGCAGGCGGGCATCACCGTCAGCCGCCGCGTGACGCAGGAAGGCCAGGCGCATGACGAGGCGCCCGCCCTGCATTGCCACGGCGCCGCGATTTACCTCACCGATGGGCGCAGCGCCACCCAGCGTGCGCACGACAACCAGCATCCGGACACGGTGCTGTTCGACCTGGCGCTCGATTACGCCGGTGCCAAGCGCATCGCCGTGGCCCGTGCCGACCAGTGCAGCGACGCCGCCTACGCGGCCGTCGTTGGCCTGTTCCAGGCGGCCGGTTTCATCGTCACGCGCCTGGACGACGTGCCTGGCCTGGCCGTCATGCGCACGGTCGCCATGCTGGCCAACGAGGCGGCCGACGCCGTCAACCAGGGCGTGTGCACGGCGGCCGCCGTCGATATCGCCATGCAGAAGGGCGTCAACTATCCGCGCGGACCGCTGGCCTGGGCCGATGCCGTCGGCGTCCAGCACATCGTCACCGTATTGCAGCACCTGGCGCTGGGCTATGGCGAAGACCGCTACCGGGTCTCGCCGCTGCTGCGCCGCAAACTCGCCAATGGAGTACCGTTTCATGCCGAATGATATGTCAAATAAGGACCACAACATGACCGCGCAAGCCCTGGCCGAAGCGGCCGCCGCTTCCATGCTGTCGCGCGATAACGCCACCGCCGCCATGGGCATTGCCCTGTCCGACGTGGGTCCTGGCCATGCGCGCATGACGATGACGGTGCGCGCCGATATGCTCAACGGCCACCAGACTTGCCACGGCGGTTTTATCTTCGCCCTGGCCGACAGCGCTTTCGCCTTTGCCTGCAACAGCTACAACATGAACACCGTGGGCGCCGGCTGCACCATCGACTACCTGGCGCCGGGCCGCGAAGGCGACGTGCTGACGGCGCATGCCGTCGAGCAGGCGCTGGCCGGCAAGAGCGGCGTCTATGACGTCAAGGTCAGCAACCAGGAAGGGCGCGCCATTGCGCTCTTCCGCGGCAAGTCGATCCGCGTGGCGGGTGAAGTCATCAGCAATTGAAGTGACAAGAGCAGGCTTGAACTGCCGGTACAAATTACACAGTGATAGTAACGATTCAGGAGACAGAGATGGTCCAGAGAACCCCAGCACCGAATGACCTCGAGCCGATCGAGCGCGCCAGCAAGGATGAACTGCAGGCGCTGCAACTCGAACGCATGAAATGGACGCTCAAGCACGCGTATGACAACGTGCCCCATTACCGCGCCGCTTTTGACGAAGCAGGCGTGCATCCGGACGACCTGAAATCGCTGGCCGACCTGGCCAAATTCCCGTTCACCGATAAAAAGGTCTTGCGCGACAATTACCCGTTCGGCCTGTTCGCCGTGCCGCGCGAGCAAGTGGTGCGCATCCACGCGTCGAGCGGCACGACTGGCAAGGCCACGGTGGTCGGCTACACGCAGAACGACATCGATACCTGGGCCAACGTGGTGGCGCGTTCGATCCGCGCCGGTGGCGGCCGCGCGGGCGACATGGTGCACATCTCCTACGGCTACGGCCTGTTCACGGGCGGCCTGGGCGCGCACTACGGCGCCGAGCGCCTGGGCTGCACGGTCATCCCGATGTCGGGCGGGCAGACGGAAAAGCAGGTGCAATTGATCCAGGATTTCAAGCCATCGATCATCATGGTCACGCCATCGTACATGCTTAACATCATCGAGGAATTCACGCGCCAGGGTCTCGATCCGGCCGAATCGTCGCTGAAGGTGGGCATCTTCGGCGCCGAACCGTGGACGGACGCCATGCGTTCGGAAATCGAGGCGCGCGCCGGCATCGACGCCGTCGATATCTACGGCCTGTCCGAAGTGATGGGCCCTGGCGTCGCGTCCGAATGCATCGAAAGCAAGGACGGTCCCGTCATCTGGGAAGACCATTTCTACCCCGAGATCATCGACCCGGAAACGGGCGAAGTGCTGCCGGACGGCGAAGAGGGCGAACTGGTGTTTACCTCGCTGTCGAAAGAGGCGCTGCCCATCATCCGCTACCGCACGCGCGACCTGACGCGCTTACTGCCGCCGACGTCGCGCTCGATGCGCCGCATCGGCAAGATCACGGGCCGTTCCGACGACATGCTGATCATCCGCGGCGTGAACGTCTTCCCCACGCAGATCGAAGAGCTGATCCTCAAGATGCCGCGTCTGGCGCCGCAATACCAACTGGTGGTCACGCGCGACGGCCACCTCGACAAGCTGGAAGTGATCGCCGAGCTGCGTATCGACCTGACGGCCACCATCTCGGCCAGCGAAACGGACGCGCTGGCGCGCGAGCTGGAACACCGCATCAAGACCCACGTGGGCGTGAGCACGCGCGTGCGCCTGGTGGCCGCTGCCGGCATCGAGCGCACCTTGACGGGCAAGGCCCGCCGCGTGGTCGACCAGCGCCCGAAGATTTTCTCCTGATAGCCCGAACAAGGAAGCAAACATGAACGAAGCCTTTATCTGTGACGCCGTACGTACTCCGTTTGGCCGCTATGGCGGCGCGCTGTCCAGCGTGCGCGCGGACGACCTGGGTGCGCTGCCGATCGCCGCGCTGATCGCCCGCAACCCGTCCGTCGACTGGTCCGCCATCGACGACGTGTTCTACGGCTGCGCCAACCAGGCGGGCGAAGACAACCGCAACGTGGGCCGCATGGCCGCGCTGCTGGCCGGCTTGCCGGCGGCCGTACCGGCCAATACCATCAACCGCCTGTGCGGCTCCAGCCTGGATGCCGTCGGCATGGCTGCCCGCTCCATCAAGGCGGGCGAGGCGGAACTGATCATCGCCGGCGGCGTGGAAAGCATGACGCGCGCGCCTTTCGTGATGGGCAAGGCCGACAGCGCATTTTCGCGCGCGGCGAAGATCGAAGACACGACCCTGGGCTGGCGCTTCGTGAACGGCAAGATGAAGGCGCAGTACGGCATCGACACCATGCCGGAAACGGCGGAAAACGTGGCCGTGGAATTTGGCATTAGCCGCGCCGACCAGGATGCGCTGGCCTTGCGCAGCCAGCAGCGCTGGGCCGCCGCCCATGCGGCCGGCGTGTTCGAGCGTGAAATCGTGCCCGTCGCCGTGCCGCAAAAAAAGGGCGACCCGAAGATGGTCACCAGCGACGAACATCCGCGCCCGGATACGTCGATCGAGATGCTGGCAAAGCTCAAGGGCGTGGTCAAGCCGGATGGCACCGTCACGGCTGGCAATGCATCGGGCTTGAACGATGGCGCTTGCGCCATCCTGCTGGCGTCCGCCGCCGCCGTGGACAAATACAAGCTGACGCCGCGCGCAAAAGTGCTGGGCATGGCCACGGCCGGCCTGGCGCCGCGCATCATGGGCTTTGGCCCTTCGCCCGCGTCGCGCAAGGTGCTGGTGCAAACGGGCCTCACCATCGAGCAGATGGACGTGATCGAACTCAATGAAGCGTTTGCGGCGCAGGCCCTGGCCGTCACGCGCGACCTGGGCCTGGCCGACGACGCGGCCCACGTGAACCCGAATGGCGGCGCCATTGCCATCGGCCACCCGTTGGGCGCATCGGGTGCGCGCCTGGTGATGGCGGCTCTGAACCAGCTGGAACGCACGGGCGGGCGCTATGCGCTGTGCACCATGTGCATCGGCGTGGGGCAGGGTATTGCTGTAGTAATTGAACGCGTATAAAAATGAAAACAAAAGGCGCAGGCTTGTAAGAAAAGCGCCGACCATAATTGACCGTAGTGCCAACCTGGTGGAGACCACAATGATTGCCAATATCTTCAAGAAAACCCTGATCGCCGGCGTGCTGGCCATGTCCGCAGCGGGTGCGTATGCGGCCGACAACATCAAGATCGGCTCCGTGCTGTCCGTCACGGGACCGGCCGCCTTCCTGGGCGACCCTGAACTGAAAACCCTGCAGCTGTATATCGAGAAGATCAACGCAGCCGGTGGCGTCCTGGGACGCAAGCTGGAACTCGTGCATTACGACGATGGCAGCGATGCGGCCAAGGCCAACGGTTTTACCAAGCGTTTGATCGAGTCCGACAAGGTCGACGTGCTGATCGGCGGCACGACCACGGGCGCGACGATGGCGATGGCGCCGCTGGTGGACCGCGCCAGCATGCCCTTCATTTCGCTGGCGGGCGCCGTGGTGATCATCGACCCGGTCAAGAAATGGGTCTTCAAGACGCCGCATACGGACCGCATGGCGGCCGAGAAGGTGTTCGAGGACATGAAGAAGCGCGGCATCAGCAAGGTGGGCCTGCTGTCGGAAACGAGCGGCTTTGGCGCCTCGGGCCGCAAGGAATCGCAAATCGTCGCCTCGAAATACGGCATTACCCTGGTGGCCGATGAAACCTACGGCCCGAAAGATACGGACATCACGGCGCAACTGACCCGCATCAAGAACACCAAGGGTGTGCAAGCCGTCTTCGTCTTTGGCCTGGGCCAGGGCCCGGCCGTCGTGACCAAGAACTATGGCCAACTGGGCATGGCCGCGCTGCCGCTGTACCAATCGCATGGCGTGGCGTCGGACGAGTATCTGAAACTGTCGGGCAAAGCCGCCGAAGGCGTGCGCCTGCCAACGCCGGCCCTCTTGATCGGCGCCATGCTGCCAGACAGCGACGCACAGAAGGCTGTCGTCGTCGGCTACGACAAGACGTACAAGGATCGCTACAAGATCGATCCGTCGACCTTTGGCGGCTATGCGCTCGACGCCCTGAACCTGTCCGTCGACGCCATCAAGCGCGCCGGCGGCACGGACCGCGAAAAAGTGCGCGCGGCGCTGGAGTCGACCAAGGGCTTTGTCGGCACGACGGGCGTGTTCAACATGTCGGCCAAAGACCACATGGGCCTGGACCTGTCGGCGTTCCGCATGGTGGAAGTGAAGAACGGCGAATGGCAATTGTCGAAATGATGTTCGAAATACGGTAAGCCAGAAGTACCTGCGCGAGGCCGCCCTCGAGGCGGCCCGCGCGTAGCCGAACATATTGGAGACACCATGGAAGTCGCACAATTTCTACAATTTCTGTATTCCGGGATGACGGTCGGTTCCGCCTATGCGCTGGCTGCGCTGGGCTTTACCATCATCTACAACACCAGCGGCGTGATCAACTTCGCCCAAGGCGAATTCATCATGCTGGGCGGGATGCTGGCCGCCGTGATGTCGGCCGCCGGCGTGCCGCTGCCGCTGGCCATCATTCTGGCCGTCATCGCCACCGGCCTCGTTGGCCTGTTGATGGAAAAAACCGTGATCGAGCCGGCGCAAAATGCGCAGGTCATCACCCTCCTGATCATCACCATCGGCGCCTCGCTCGTGCTGCGCGGCCTCGTGCAAATCTGGCTGGGCAAGGATACACATTCGTTGCCGGCGTTTTCCGGCGATGCGCCGATCGAATTCCTCGGCGCCAGCCTGCTGCCGCAAAGCCTGTGGGTGCTGGGCGTGACGGTCGTCATCGTGCTGGTGCTGGGCTGGTTCTTCGGCCGCACCCTGATGGGCAAGGCCATGCTGGCCACGTCGCACAACAAGCTGGCCGCGCAGCTGGTGGGCATCAATACGCGCAAGGTGCTGTTGTTCTCGTTCGGCCTGTCGGCCCTGCTGGGCGCGGCCGGCGGCATTCTGGTCGCACCGATCACTTACACGTCCTACGACGCGGGCATCATGCTGGGCCTGAAAGGCTTTGTCGCCGCCGTCCTCGGTGGTCTCGGTGGCGGCGCGGGCGCGATTGCCGGTGGCCTGATCCTTGGCATCGCCGAAGCCATGACGGCCGGTTACATCTCCTCGGCCTACAAGGACGCGGTGCCCTTCGTGCTGATCCTGCTGATCCTGTTCTTCCTGCCGCAAGGCTTGTTCGGCGCTAAAAATTCGGAGCGTGTATGACTAATTTTTTCACACGCTCGCGTCACGGCGGCCTGGTATTACTGGCCCTGGTGCTGGCCATCCTGCCCCTGTTCCTCACGAATGCGTTCTACTATGACGTGGCGATCCGCATTGCCCTGAACGCCATCGTCGTCATCGGTCTGAATCTGTTGATGGGCTACACGGGCCAGATCAGCCTCGGTCACGCGGGTTTCTATGGCCTGGGCGCGTATGCGTCGGCCGTGCTGACCACGCACTATGGCTGGCCGCCGCTGGCCGCCCTGGCCGCCGGCGCTGTCGCCACGGGGCTGCTGGCGTTGCTGCTGGCGCGCCCGGTCTTGAAGCTCAAAGGCCATACCTTGGCCATGGCGACCCTGGGCCTGGGCATCATCATCTCGATTGTCATCAACAACGAGACGCAGTGGACGGGCGGCCCGGACGGCATCGGCGTCTCCGCCTTCAGTGTCGCCGGCCTGGACATCGCCGGTGAAAAATCGTGGTATCTGGTGTGCGCCGTACTGCTGTTGCTGGTCACGTGGCTGGCCCTGAACCTGATCGATTCGCCCGTCGGCCGCGCGCTGCAGGCGATTCACGGTTCGGAAGTGGCGGCCCGCGTGGTCGGCGTCGATACGACCCGCTTCAAGGTGCGGGTGTTCGTGCTGTCGGCCGTCGTTGCCAGCATCGCGGGCAGCATCAGCGCCCATTACATCGGTTTCATCACGCCCAACCTGGCCGGTTTCTTCCACTCGATCGAGCTGGTGACGATGGTGGTGGTGGGCGGCATGGCGTCGATCTTCGGCTCCATCATCGGTGCGGCGCTATTGACGATCTTGCCGCAACTGCTGTCCAGCTTTGAAGGATGGGAAACGGTGGTGTTTGGCGTGATCCTGATGGCCACCATGATCTTCATGCCGAAAGGCCTGGTGCCGAGCCTGGCCAGCCGTTCGCGCAAGCGTTCTGCTACGCCGAAAGCACCGCCCAAATCTGCACAGGAGGTCTGAGATGCTGACGATTAATAACCTGAGCAAGAGCTTCGGCGGCGTGCACGCGGTGCAGGATGTGAGCTTTACCGTCAAGGAAGGCAATATCCACTCCGTGATCGGGCCGAACGGCGCCGGCAAGACGACCCTGTTCAACCTGATCACCGGTGTCTACACGCCGACCAAGGGCGAGATCCTGCTTAATGGCGAGAACGTGGCCGCCATGTCGCCCGATGCGTTGGCGCGGCGCGGCATGAGCCGTACCTTCCAGAATCTGCAAGTGTGCATGAACATGACTGCCATCGATAACGTGATGGTGGGCGCGCATCTGCGCCTGAACCAGAACCTGTTCGCCTCCATGCTGCGCTTGCCGTCCGTGCGCCGCGCGGATGCGGCCTGCCGCGACGAGGCGGCGGGCCTGATGGAGTTTGTCGGCGTGGGCCGGCATATCGATGACGAGGCGGGGCAGATGTCGTATGGTGCCTTGAAACGCCTGGAAATCGCCCGCGCGCTGGCGGCCAAGCCGAAAGTGCTGCTGCTCGATGAACCGGCGGCCGGCTTGAACCACACGGAGACGGGCGAGATCGAAACCCTGATCCGCAAGGTGGCGCAATCGGGCGTGACGGTGGTGCTGGTCGAGCATGACATGAAGCTGGTGATGAATCTGTCGGACCATATCCTGGTGCTCGACTATGGCAAGAAGCTGGCCGAAGGGACCGCCGCCGAAGTGCGCGCGAATCCCGACGTGGTGGCGGCGTATCTGGGAGTGGCGGCATGATGAAGATGGAAAAACCTCAGACACCGCTGGTGCTCGACATCCAGGGATTGACCAGCCATTATGGCCGCATCCAGGCCCTGCACGGCATCGACCTGCAGGTGCGCCAGGGCCAGCTGGTGGCGCTGGTAGGCGCGAATGGCGCCGGCAAGACCACCCTGCTGCGGGCGATTTCCGGCGTGCAGCCGATCAGCGCCGGCAGCATCGTTTTCGCCGGCCAGGACGTCAGCCGCATGAGCGCGGACAAGCGCGTGCGCGCGGGCATTTGCCAGGTGCCGGAAGGGCGGCAAGTATTCGGCCCCATGACGGTGGAAGACAATCTGCGCCTGGGCGCGTTTACCCGTCCGCCGCAGGACGTGGCGGGCGACATGGAGCGCATGTACGGCCTGTTCCCGATTTTGAAGGAAAAGCGTTTGCTGCTGGCCGGGACGCTATCTGGCGGACAGCAGCAGATGCTGGCCATGGCGCGCGCGCTGATGGGCCGCCCGCAACTGTTGCTGCTCGACGAGCCGAGCATGGGCCTGGCGCCGCTCCTGATCGCGGAGATCTTCCGCATCGTGGCCGAACTGCGCGACCAGGGCATCACCATCTTCCTCGTCGAGCAGAACGCGCACGCCGCCCTGTCGATTGCCGACGTGGGCTACGTGATCGAGACGGGCGCCATCACCTTGTCCGGGCCTGGTCCCGAATTGCTGCATAACGAGCAGGTACAGAGCGCGTACTTGGGTATGTGAAGACGTAGGTCGGATTAGCGCTTGCGCGTAATCCGACATCAGCCGCTACGGCTGGCAATAATGTTTTGGAGAGCAACATGGTCAAAGTCTACGAAATCAACGGCGTCACCCCCGTCGTCCACCCCAGCGCCTATGTGCACCCGTCGGCCGTGCTGATCGGCGACGTGATCGTCGGTCCGCGCTGCTATATCGGTCCGCTGGCCTCGATCCGCGGCGACTTCGGCCGATTGATCCTGGAAGAGGGGGCGAACCTGCAGGACACCTGCGTCATGCACGGTTTCCCTGGCTGCGACACGGTGGTCGAAGTCGACGGCCATATCGGCCACGGGGCCGTGCTGCACGGCTGCCGCATCGGCCGCAATGCGCTCGTCGGCATGAACGCCGTGGTGATGGATAACGCCGTCATCGGCGAGGAATCGATCGTCGCGGCCATGAGTTTTGTGAAGGCGGGCATGATCGTTGCACCGCGCAGCATGGTCGTCGGCACGCCCGCCAAGATCATCCGCGCGCTGACCGACGATGAAATCAAATGGAAAAGCTCGGGCACGGGCCAGTACCACGAACTGGCCGTGCGCTCGATGCAGACGATGCGCGAAGTGGAAGCCCTGACGCAAGTCGAGGCGAACCGCCAGCGATTGAATTTCGAATCCGCCTTGCCGCTGCACCTGCACAAGAACGCAGCGGCGCAGTAAGCAATATGGGCGTAGGTCGGATTAGCGGGGCCAAGCCCCGCGTAATCCGACGCCACCGCCAACATCATTTATGGAGAAAAAAATGGCTCAAATATCCACCCTGCAAAGCCTGATCGCCGGCCGCTGGCTGGGCGAAAGCGCCGCCGTGCCTCTGCACAGCGCCTTGAACAACCGCGTCATCTATCACACGCATGCGGAAAAGATCGACTTCGACGAAGCCGTCACGTATGCGCGCAAGACGGGCGTGCCGGGCCTGATGGCGCTCGATTTCCAGCAGCGCGCCGCGCGCCTGAAGGCGCTGGCCCTGTACCTGGTCGAACGCAAGGAAGAGCTGTACGCGATCTCGCACCTGTCGGGCGCCACGCGCGCCGACAGCTGGGTCGATATCGAAGGCGGCACGGGCACCCTGTTCGCCTACGCCAGCATGGGCAGCAACGAGCTGCCATCGTCGAACGTGCTGCACGAAGGGCCGGCCATCGCGCTTGGTAAAAAAGGCGGTTTCGCCGGCACGCACATCCTGGTGCCGCGCGGCGGCCTGGCCGTGCATATCAACGCCTTCAACTTCCCCATCTGGGGTTTGCTGGAAAAATTCGCGCCCAGCTTTCTGGCGGCCATGCCCTGTATCGCCAAGCCGGCCACGGCGACTAGCTATCTGACGCAGGCCGTCGTGCGCATGATGCATGAATCGGGCTTGCTGCCGGCCGGCAGTTTGCAGCTGGTGATCGGCTCCACGGGCGACTTGCTGGACCGCCTGAACGGCCAGGATTTCGTCACGTTTACGGGATCGGCCGCGACGGCCGCCAAGCTGCGCACGAATCCCAACCTGATCGGCCAGTCCGTGCCCTTCAACGGCGAAGCCGATTCGCTCAACTGTGCCATCCTGGCGCCGGACGTCACGCCCGACGACGTGGAATTCGACCTGTTCGTCAAGGAAGTCGTGCGCGAGATGACGGGCAAGTCGGGCCAGAAGTGCACGGCGATTCGCCGCATCATCGTGCCCGAGCACCTGATGGACGCCGTCGGCACGCGCTTGCGCGAGCGGCTGGCCAAGGTGGTGGTGGGCGATCCGTCCATCGAAGGCGTGCGCATGGGGGCGCTGGCGTCGAAAGAGCAGCAGAACGACGTGGCCGAGCGCGTCGCCACCCTGTCGCAGGGGAATGAAGTGGTGTTCGGCGCGGCCGACGGTTTCAATCCGCTCGGTGATGGCGCGCAGGACGGCAGCTTCTTCTCGCCGACCTTGCTGATGTGCCGCGACGCCTTCGGCAACGACGCCGTGCATGACGTCGAAGCGTTCGGCCCTGTCAGCACCATGATGGGCTACCACGATATCGACGAAGCGCTGGCCCTGGCCGCACGCGGCAAGGGCAGCCTGGTGAGCACCCTGGTGACGCGCGATCCGAAGATCGCCGCGCGCGTGGTGCCGCAAGTGGCGGCCACGCATGGCCGCGTGCACGTGCTCGAGCGCGTCGCGTCCGTCGATTCGACGGGCCATGGCTCGCCCCTGCCGCAACTGAAGCACGGCGGCCCTGGCCGCGCGGGCGGCGGCGAAGAGCTGGGCGGCGTGCGCGCCGTGCGCCACTACCTGCAACGGGCGGCCGTGCAAGGCTCGCCAACCATGCTGGCGGCCATCACGGGTGAATATGTGCGCGGCGCGGACGTCAACGAAAGCCCGATCCATCCGTTCCGCAAGCACTTCGAGGATTTGAAGACGGGCGACTCGCTGCTCACGCACCGCCGCACCGTCAGCGAAGCGGACATCGTCGCTTTTGGCGGCATCTCGGGCGACTTCTTCTACATGCACTTCGACGAAATCGCAGCGAAAGAGTCGCAGTTCGGCAAGCGCATCGCCCACGGCTACTTCGTGCTGTCGGCCGCCGCCGGCCTGTTCGTCTCGCCCGGCGTTGGCCCCGTGCTGGCCAACTATGGCTTGGACAACCTGCGCTTCGTCGCGCCGGTGGCGATTGGCGACACCATCCGCGCCCGCCTGACGTGCAAGCGCAAGGTCGACCGCAACCGCAAGGACGTCTTTGGCGTGGGCCAGGGCGTGGTCGCGTGGGACGTGCAGGTGACGAACCAGAACGAGGAACTGGTGGCCAGCTACGACATCCTGACCCTGGTCTCGAAGCGCGAATAAGCATCGACTGCAGCACTGGTGTGAACGGCGCCGCCCGCGATCTTCGCGCGGGCGGCGTTTTTTATTCGGCTTGTCTTGAATTATCCATAAGTGTATGAAAAATATAGCGTAAGTGTGGTTTTGCACCGCGTGCTATTTAGATAAACCCCTCTAGAACGCGTGCTTTTTCCGTGAAAAGAGGTGAATTCGTTCATTGCCTCAAGAAAACTTTCCAACGTAAAACCTTTTCTCTGTAGCATGGTTTTACTCACTGGTTACGCCGCCATCACGCCCAAGGCGATGGCGGCGCGAAAAAAACGGACCCGGCCTTTTACGGCCGGTGAGCCATCGACCTCGAGCCCACTCCACGTTCACCGCTACGGGTATTTAATTACTATGAATAAACACGTCCTGATTTTCCTGCTGGCCATGCCCCTGGCCATCAGCCATGCCTATGCCGAAGAGGCCACCGGCCCCGCGGTCAAAGTCAGCGGCTACGGCACGGCCGCCCTGACCATGGCCGATACCGACAATGCGCAGTTCGCGCGCCCGAACCAGGCTGCCGGCGCCGGCCGCACTGCCCGCACGGGCGTCGATTCCAACCTGGGACTGCAAGCCAATGTGACCGTCAATCCATGGCTGTCGGCCACCGTGCAGGGCTTGGCGCGCAAGGATGGCGAGGATGATTTCGGCGCCGAACTGGCGTGGGCCTTCGCCAAGGCCAAGGTATCGGACAGCTTCAGCGTGCGCGTCGGCCGCATGGGCCTGCCCGTCTTCATGATTTCCGATTACCGCAACGTCGGCTATGCCAACACCATGCTGCGTCCGCCCGGCGAAATGTATTCGCAGGTACCGCTGAACAGCATTGACGGCATTGACGGCACCTACCAGTTCAGCGCGGGCGACACCAGCATCACCACGCAGCTGGCGCTGGGCCGCACCAAGGCCACCCTGGCCACGGGCCCCGCTTCGACGGTGCAGGTGGAAGGCAAGTCCATCGTCGCCCTCAACGTGGTGGCCGAGCATGGCCCCGTCACCGTGCGCTTTGGCCGTGCCGAGACCAAGCTGACGATCAACGATTCGCCGAGCCTGAATACCCTGATGGGCAGCTTGCGCGCGGCCGGCAGCGGCTACAGGATGGTTCAGCTGGGCGCCCTGGCCGATGCGCTGGAAGTCAAGGACAAGAAGGCGTCCTTCACGTCCGTTGGCCTGGGCCTGGACTGGAACAACGTGCTGCTGCAGTCCGAATATGCGAAGCGCAAGACGGACAGCTATGTCAGCGACAGTACCTCGTGGTACGTGATGGGCGGCTACCGCATCGGCGCCTTTTTGCCCTACTACAGCCACGCCAGCCTGAAGGCCGACGGCCGCGTGAACAACACCGTGCCCGCATCCTGCCCGGCGGGCTATCCGGCCGCCTGCACGCCGACCCTGCGCGCGCTGTCGGCCGGCGTCGACACCCTGGCTTATACGCGCAACCAGCTCGAGCAATCGACGGACAGCATCGGCGTGCGCTGGGATTTCCACCGCTCGGCCGCGCTGAAGGTGCAGATCGACCGCATCAAGCCGAAGAATGGCCCGGGCCTGTTCGTGCAAGCCAAGCCAGGATTCCATGGCCCCGTCACGGTGGCTGCCGCCGCCATCGATTTTGTTTTCTAAGGAGCGCCGCATGAAACCTTACATTTTTGCGGTTGCCTTGCTGGCGCTGTCGACCGCTGTTCCCACCATGGCCGAAGTGGTCGTGGTGGTCAATGCTAAGAGCGCCGCCGGCGCCATGACGAATGAACAGGTGGCGCAATTTTTCCTCGGTAAGTCGACGGCCATGACGCCGGTCGACCAGCCGGAAAGCGCTCCCGTGCGCGCCGAATTCTACAAGAAGGTGACGGACAAGGAACCGTCGCAAGCGAAGGCCCTGTGGTCCAAGCTGGTCTTCACGGGCAAGGCCACTTTGCCGAAGGAAGTGGCCAATAGCGCCGACGTGAAGAAGGCCGTGGCCGCCGATCCGAAAGCCATCGGCTATATCGAAAAGAGTGCCGTCGACGCCAGCGTCAAAGTGGTGCTGACGGCGCCATAAAGCCGGCCCGGGCCGCGCGACATGCGGCGGCCCGGTACACATACATCAGGAGACAGCAATGAGCATCAAACGCAAGATATGGGCGCTGCCTGTCGTCTCGGCCGTGATTTTCGGACTGGGCCTGGCCGTCAGCGCCTATCTGTCCACGGCCACGCTCAATTCCATCCACGCCACGGAAAGCGCTGACTATCCCGTGCTCGACATGGCCAAGTCGCTGACCCTGGACGTGGCTGCCGTGGGCGACGCCTTGCGCGACGCCGTCAGCGAAGGCGACAAGGAGCGCATCGGCCAGGTCGGCGGCCAGGCCGTCAAGCTGCGCGAAAAATTGGCCGCCTTTGCGGCGATTCCCGGCCAGCGCGAGCAGGGCCAGCGCCTGGCCAGGGAATTCGATGCCTATTACGCGCCGGCCCTGAGCGCGGCGCGCATCATGCTGGAAATGGAAGAGGGCGACCCGCAAGCGACCGTGGCGCGCATGCAGGGCGCGCTGGCCGTGCTCAACACGGACCTGGCCAAGACCAACGAACAGGCGCAATTGCAGTTCAAGCAGGGCATCGAACGCAGCGCGGCCAATGTGCGCAATGCGCTCAATACCAGCATCGCCGTGGCGCTGGCCGTCATCGTCTGCCTGGTGGCCGTGTCGCATTTCGTCGTGCGCGCCATCTGGCAGCAGCTGGGCGGCGAACCCGAATACGCGCGCCAGATCGCGCGGGCCGTGGCCGATGGCGACCTCTCGATGGAAATCGCCACCGAGCCGGGCGATCAGGCCAGCTTGCTGGCGGCGTTAAAGGAGATGCGTGGCCGGCTGGCCGGTATGGTGTCCGGTATCAAGGCGTCGGCTGAAACCATCCAGGTGGCCAGCGCTGAAATCGCCCAGGGCAATGCGGACCTGGCCGCGCGTACGGAATCGCAGGCGGGCAGCCTGGATCAGACGGCGCGCAGCATGGACAGCCTGACCTCCACCGTGCGCGACAACGCCGCCAACGCGGGCCAGGCGCACGAACTGGTGATGTCGGCATCGTCTGTGGCCGTGAAGGGCGGGCAAGTGGTCAGCCAGGTGGTCACCACCATGGGCGAGATCAATGATTCCTCGAAACGCATCGTCGACATCATCGGCGTCATCGACGGCATCGCCTTCCAGACGAACATCCTGGCCTTGAACGCGGCCGTGGAAGCGGCGCGCGCCGGCGAGCAGGGACGCGGCTTTGCCGTGGTGGCCTCCGAAGTGCGCAGCCTCGCGCAGCGCAGCGCGGCAGCGGCGCGCGAGATCAAGCAGCTGATCGGCGATTCGGTCGCCAAGGTCAACGTGGGTTCGAAGCTGGTCGACGAGGCGGGGCTGACCATGGGGCAGATCGTCGATTCCGTGAAAAAGGTGGCCGACATCATGGCCGAGATCAGCGCCGCGAGCCAGGCGCAAAGCGCCGGCATCGGCGACATCGGCGTGGCCATCGGCAGCATGGATCAGATGACGCAGCAAAATTCCGCGCTGGTGGAAGAAGCGTCGGCGGCCGCCGAATCGCTGCAGGAGCAAGCCGTGCAGCTGGGTACGGCGCTGGCCGTGTTCAAGCTGGCGCAGGGCGTTGTGGTGTCGGATTACGCGCGCAGCGCTCCTGCGGCTTACCTGGCGTTGCGGTGATGTCGGATTACGCGCAAGGCGCTAATCCGACCTACCTGACATTGGTGTGTGCGTAGGTTGGATTAGCGCAGCGTAATCCAACACCCGGCTTAAGCTTGCAAGCCGAACGGATCGTCGATGCTGTGCGCTGGCTGCGTGAACCAGCGGGGACCGTTTTCCGTCATGTAAAAATGGTCTTCGTGGCGGATGCCGAATTCGCCGGGGATGCAGATCATCGGTTCGTTCGAAAAGCACATGCCCACGTCGAGCGGCGTCGTGTCATTGCCCACCAGGTAGGGCCACTCGTGGATGTCGAGGCCGATGCCGTGGCCCGTGCGGTGCGGCAGGCCCGGCAGCTTGTAGCCGGGGCCGAAGCCGTCTGCCTCCAGCGACACGCGGGCGGCGCGGTCCACGTCGCCGCAGGGTACGCCCAGCTGCGCGGCGGCGAATGCGGCGGCCTGCGCGGCTTTTTCGCTGTTCCACACGCTGCGCTGGCGTTCGCTGATGGCGCCAAACACATAGGTGCGCGTGATGTCGGAGATGTAGTTCATCACCTGGCAGCCCGTGTCGATCAGCACCGTGTCGCCTGCCTTCAAGGTCTGCACGTAGTTGACGCCATGCGGATACGCGGTCGCTTCACCGAACAGCACGATGCAGAAATACGAGCGGGGCGCGCCTACCTTGCGGTGCGCGCGCTGGATGAATTCTTCCACTTCCACTGTCGTGATGCCTTCGTACAGCATGCTGGCCGTGGCCACGTGCACGGCCAGGGTCATGTCCATCACGCGCTGCATCAGGGCGATTTCCGCAGCCGACTTGCGGCTGCGGCAGTAGGCCGTGACGGCGCGCGCGTTTTCCAGCGCATAGCCGGGCGCCAGCGGCTTGATGCCATCGTAGATGAAGAAGGCGGCGCTTTCGCAGATGCCCACGCGCGGCGGGGCAGCCGCATCCTGAGCCACGCCCATGCGCGCCAGCACGTCGACGAACAGCCGGTACGGGCTTTCATGCTCTTCCCAGCAATTGACACGGCCTTCAATGAGCATGAAGCCTTGCAAGGTGCTTTCCTCGAACGCGGGAGCGATGTATTCGATGTCGCCGCTGGCCGGCAGGATGGCGCCCACCATGCGTTCGCTGGCATACCATTTGGTGCCCGTGAAATAGGTGAGGTTGGCGCCCGCGTTCAGGTAGATCGCGGCGATGCCCTGCTGGCGCATGAACGCTTGCGCCTTGGCGATGCGTTGCGCATGTTCGTCCTTGCCGATGGCGACCATGCCGCCCGTCATGTCCGACAGCGATGCCAATGCCTGTTCGATGGAAGTGCCACCTATGCTCATGCCTGCTCCTTTGATCGATGCTGAATATGGAATGCGGGCATGATATCAGTTCGCGCCTTTCGGCTTGAGCCCGGGCGCGCCGCCGGCGGCATCGGGCGGGGCCAGCACCAGGTCGTGCGGATACGTGAAGTGCCAGTCCGCGTAGCGTTGCTTGCGGCGCAGGCTGGCGTCTTCGTCGAGAAAATTGTCCTGCTTGATGGGCAGTTGCGGCGACAGCGAATGGATGCCGACGATGCGTCCCTCCTGCCGCAGCAGGCCCCATTCCGCCTTGCCCGTGACGGGGTCCGCATACACGCGGCGCAAGTGCCGCCGGGCGTTGGCAAAGCGCGGGTCGCGCAGCAGCTCCTGCAGGGTCAAGGGATAGCGGGGCCGCCCGTCGCCCGGTGTGCTGTCGTAGTAGCGGCCCAGCGCATTGCGGAATTCATGGCCGATGAACAGCAGCTCGCGCTCCTTGTCGCGCCGCGCGGCCGTGGCATGCAATTCGCTGGCCAGCACCAGGCCCACGCCCATGAAGGCCACCAGCATCAGGGTCCAGATATATGCGAAGCCCCGTGCGCGGCGCCGAAAATCACAGCTGCTCAAAGGGAATGCCCTCGCGCGTCTTGCCCTTGGCGCCGCTGCGCACGTCGGCCACGCCGCCGATCTCGCCATTCGGTGAAGGGATCAATTGCCAGGTGGCGGCGGACTCAGTGACGGGATCGAGCGGCACGCTGCGGAAGTAATGGTGGGTCACCAGGTCGTCCAGCGCGGCCGGATATTCTCCCTTGTCGGCATAGTATTTATCGAGGCCGCTCCTGAGCACCTGCAGGTTTTCTTTCAGTGCGACTTCCTTCGATTTTTCCACGGAACCGAAATAGCGGGGGATGGCGATCGTCAGCAGCAGCGAAATGATCGCCAGCACCACCAGCAGTTCGACCAGGGTAAAGCCGCGGCGTAGAGAAGAGGCAGGCATCGGGTTCACCATTGATTGAGCGGCACGCCGTTCAGGCCCACCTTGGTCGAGCGCGAGGCGACGTCGAACACGTCCTCGCCTTCGCTGGGATTGTCGGGCGGCGAGGCATAGGCGCGCTTGCTCCAGCTGTCGGCGGCGCTGCCTTCTTCCCTGGGCTGGAACGGGTCGCGCGGCAAGCGGCGAAGGAAATAGATGTTTTGCTTGGACGGGCTGCGCTGGTCGGGCACGCCCTCGACCAGTTCCTCGAGTTTTTTCGGATAGCCGGAGGCGCCCAGCGACAGCTTGATGCGGCCATTGTCCGAAGCGCGCTTGTAGGCATCGATCGCTTCGCGCATCTCGATCAGGGCGCTGCGCAACTGCTGTTCCTTGGACCGTTGCAATGCCACCTGCGCCATCGGCACGGCCACCGTGGCCAGGGTCGCCATGATGGCCAGGGTGATCATCAGCTCGATGAAGGTAAATCCCCTTGGCTTCACTGGCCACCCTTGCCTGATTTTTCGCCGGCGGCGGGCGCCTCGTCGCCGCCCGTCATGGGCGAGCCGGTGCGCGGCGCTGCCTGCTCGGGTGCGGCAATCGCCTCGGGAGAGCCGCCCACGCTGGCGCGTCCGCCCACGGATGCCTCGGTGCCCGAGTTGAATTCGGCCGTCATCAGGTCCGGGCGGCGGATGCTGCGCAGCAGGCGCGGCGTGATCGACAGCACGATCTCGCTGCGCATGGCGTCGTCCTTCTGGCTGCCGAACAGGCGGTTCAGCACGGGCAGTTCGCCCACGCCCGGCACCTTGTTGGCCGTGCCACGGTCTTCATCGCTGATCAGGCCTGCCAGCACCTGGGTCTCGCCATCCTTCAGGCGCAGGACGGTGGACGCGCTGCGCGTGCCGATCTGGTAAGCCTGCGTGCCCGTCTTGCTGATCACTTCCTTGACGACGTTCGACACTTCCAGGTTGATCTTGATGGCCACTTCGTCGTCCAGGTAGACGTTCGGTTCCACGTCGAGCTTCAAGCCCACGTCGATGTAGTTGACGCTGTCGGAACTGACGCCGTTATTCGTCGTGACGGTGATGACGGGCACGCGGTCGCCGATGAGGATCTTGGCTTTTTCCTTGTTGCGCACGCGGATGCGCGGGTTGGCGAGGATATTGCTGTCGCTGTCCGTCTTGTTGGCGTTCAGGGTGACGCCGCCGATGCCCAGGTTGATATTGTCGCCATTGATGCGGTGTAGGTCCGCCACTTTCAGGCCACCCAGGCCTCCCGTAATACCTGCAGCACCGGCCAGTGTCAGGCTGGCCTGGTCCGGCCAGCGCACACCCAGTTCCATCAGGCGCGTGCGCTTGACTTCCAGTACTTCCACTTCCAGCATCACTTCCGGGTCGGCCAGGTCTTGCACGTTGATGATGCGCTCGGCCATGCGCACCATTTCCGGCGTATCGCGCAGCATGATGATGCCCAGGCGTTCATCCGTGACGACATCCTTGGCCTTGAGCAGGGTCTTGATGGAAAACGCCACCGTCTTGACATCGGCATTGGCGAGGAAAAAAGTGCGCACGACGAGCTGCTGGTAATCCTTCACTTTTTGCGGCGTGTTCGGGTAGATCGTGATCGACTTGTCGCTGGTGACGCTTTGCTCCAGCTGGTTCGCTCCCAGCAGCATGGCAATCGCCTCTTCGATGCTGGTATCGCGCACGGAGATCGTGGCGCGCAGGGCCGGGTCGACCTCCTTGTCGAAGACGAAGTTCAGGCCCGACACCTTGCTGATGAAGTCGAACACGGAGCGCAGCGGCGCGTCGCGAAACTCGAGGGTGACGGGTTTGCGGTAGGCCGCCGCCAGCTTGCCGCCGGCCGGCAGGCTTTTCGACTGCGCCTCGCCGATGCGGCTTTTCAGAGCCAGCGCCTCGCGCTGCGCGGGGCGCTCCTGCAGCACCTGGCGCAAGGCTTCCTGCGCCTGCGCGACATTCGCCTCGCCACCGCGCTGGTAGCTGGCCTGCGCTTCCTGCACCAGCTTGCGGTGCCGTTCATCCTGCGCCACGCCGGCCAGGCCCCGCTGCGCCACGTCGTTGCTGGCATCCAGTGCCAGCGCCTGCTGGTACAGCGCCTGTGCTTCGGGCAGCTTGCCTTGCTGGCGCAGCGCCTCGGCGCGGCCATTGAGGTTGTTCAGCGCGCGCATCCTGCCGTTGGTGACGGCGATGCGGTACTTGGCGTTGGTCGGCTCGGCTTGCGCCGCCTGTTCCAGCAGGGCCAGGCCCTGTTCCGTGCGGCCGGCGCCCAGCATGGCCTGGCCATCGTTATAGGCCTGGTTGCCGGCGCAGGCTGCCAGCAGGGACAGCATCGGCAGCAGGGTGATGAGATTACGAGACATGGGTGCGGCGCGTCGTTTCAATTGAGATCCCCTACGGCGAGTGTCTGTTTCAGGTTAAGCGGCAGATAGGTAAATTGCAGAGAACCCTGCACCATGCCGTCGAAGCGGTAACGCTCTTCGAGCGTGTCGCCTGGGCGCGCCACGACATTGCGTTCACCCGCTTGCAGGAAGTAGGCCGCCTTGCCTTCGTCGACAAAGCGGCCAAGGAATTGAAATGGCAGCGGTGGCGGCGCGTTCGCATCGACGCGGGCAACGGGCAGCGCGGCCTGGGCCACCTGCTGGTCGAGCATGATCTTTTTTGGCGTCTCCGGCTGCCAGCTTTGCTTGGCGAACAGGTTGGCCGCTTCCTCGTCGTCGAGTCCCCGGCGCGGTTCGATGGCCAGCGCGCGATTCGTTTGCGCAGCTGCAGCGGCGGCGATGGGCGCTGGCGCCACCCGCTCCACCTGGCGTGGCGTGGCCGTGGCCGGTCCCACGATGCTGCCTTCGTCCTCTGGCGCGAAGAGAGCGGCCAGCAAGGTCGTCACGGCGGCGGCTCCCAGTACGGCTTTTTTCATCGACGCACCTCCGCCTTCTTCACCAGCAGGATGAACTGGATGCGCGCGTCGATTTCGCCCGCCTCGATCTGCTCGCGCTTGAAGAGCACAGAGTCCAAGGTCAGGGTGGGCAGCGCTTGCAGGGCATCGACGATAAAGGTTTGCAGCTGCGCGTATTCGGCCTTGACGGGCAGGGTGATCTGGTAACGTAAAAAGGCCGTGTTGCCGTCTTCCTGCGGCTTGTAGTCGGCCTTGGCCAGGGTGACGCCGCTCTTTTGCGCCACTTCCAGCAATGCCTTCAATTGTTCGGGAATGCTGTCATGCGCGGGCAGGTAGGCGTGAAAGGCGGCCAGGCTGTCGGCATCCGCATCGAGCGTGACAGGTGCCGGCGGCAGCGCCGCCTGTTTCGCCATCATGGCCAGCTGCGCGCGTAATTGCTGCTGGCGTCCGGCCAATGCATCGCCCTGCTGCACGGCGAAAGCGGCCAGCGCCAGGCAGGCCGCGCCGAGGGTACAAGGCCAGCCCAGGGTGCGCCCCAGCCGCTGCGCTTCCCACGCCAGCCGCGGCGGCACGTGCAGCTGCAGGCGCGCGCGGGCCACGGGCGTGCCGGCTTTTAACACGGGTTTTATTGCCGCCATTGCGCCTCCAGCTGAAAACGGTAAGGGTGTTCGGGGGCGTTCGCATTCATCTCGTGCTTGAGCAGATACACGGAGCTGAACATGGGTTGCTGGTTCAGGAAGGCCAGGTAATTGAGCATGTCTTGCGGCGTTTCCGCCTCGGCGGCGATCTTCAGGACGCTGGCGCCATCCTGTCCCTGCTGTGCGTTCAGGTCCAGCCCCAGCAGGGCCACGCGCACGTCACGCGGCGCCTGCACTGTCTTGATCAGGCGCGTGACGGGCAGGTTAAGCTGGCGCACGGCGGCGGCCACCTGTTTCAGTTCGAGGTCGCGTTCGCGCTGCTGGCTCACCGACAAGGGCGCGCGCACGGGGCGCGCGGGCTGCAGCTGCGCCAGTTGCGCTTCCAGGCGCCGCGTTTCCTGCGCCTGCACCAGCCAGTACCCGGCGGCCAGCAGCAGCATCAAGCCGCCCGCCAGGCACAGGGCCAGGCGCCAGCCCTTGAAGGTCTGCATTGCGCTGGGTGGCAAAAATTCCAGGCGGCTCAGGCCCATGCGGCCTCCCGCATCAGGTGGGCACCGCTGGCCACGGCGACGGGCACGAAGCGCTCCGGCACGTTCGCTTGCGGCACGCCGCTCAAGTCGAGCAGCGTCACCTGTTCGATGGCGTCGAGCTGCGGCGCGCGCAAGTTCCAGCGCCGCCAGGCCCGTTCCAGTTCATCGCCCCAGTCCGCGGCGCAGGACTGGCTGTGCAGGGCCGTGATGCGTCCGTCGCTCGCCGTTGCCAGCAGCAGCCTGCCCGCTTCCACCAGGGCGAAGGCGGCCGGTTTGCCGCCGGCGATGCTGCGCCAGGCCGGTCCGGCGATCGGCTCGATGGACAGGCAGCGCCGGCCATGTGCTGCCGCCGCATCCTGCACGCCTTGCAGCAGGGCCGCATCGATGCCGCAGGCCAGGCGCGGCTTGCCATAGGGGGCGTCGTCGGCAGCCAGGCGCCAGGCGCGTGCGCCCTCGCCATACACGGCGCCGAACTGGCTGTGCAGGAAGCGCTGTGCGCTGGCCCGGTCGAGCAGGGCGCCGCTCCACGGCACCACCTGCATGGCGCACCAGCGGCTGGCCAGGCTGACGGCCAGCGGCAGTTTTTTAGCGCCAGCGTGTTCAAGCCAGCCGCGCAGGGCGGCCAGCGCCACTTCCCAGCTGGCGTCGGGATTCGCAATGGGCAGGTGGAAGGCGCTGTCCGCCACGGGACGGCCGGCGCGGCGCAGCACGCCGTGCAGCCCGTGCGGCGCCAGGTGCAGGCACACGGTGGCGCGGGCAAGGTGTTCAATAAGTGACACGATTGAGCTCCGCTAAAGTGGTTTCGCCGCGCCGCACCAGGTCCAGGCCCGCTTCGCGCGCCAGGCGAAAACCGTTGCGCGCCGCTTCTTCCTTCATCTGGCTCAGGGGCGCGCGCGTGCAGATCATTTCGCGCATGGCGTCGCTGAGCATCAAGACTTCGGCGACGGCCTTGCGGCCCTTGTAGCCGGTGCCGCGGCAATGGCCGCAGCCCTTGCCGGCCATGAACTGCCAGTCCTGCACCTGGTGCAGGGCCAGGCCGCTGTCGCGCAATTGCTGCGCATCGGCCAGCACCTCGGCGCTGGCGTCGACGGCGCAATGGGCGCAATTGAGGCGCAGCAGGCGCTGCGCCACGATACCGTTCAGGGCCGCCGCAAAGCTGTAGGCGTCGACGCCCATGTGCAGGAAGCGCCCGACCACGTCAAAGACGTTGTTTGCATGTACGGTGGTAAACACCAGGTGGCCCGTGAGCGCTGCCTGCACGGCGATCTGCGCCGTTTCATCGTCGCGGATTTCGCCGATCATGATCTTGTCCGGGTCGTGGCGCAGGATGGAGCGCAGGCCGCGCGCGAACGTCAGCCCCTTCTTTTCGTTGACGGGAATCTGCAGCACGCGCGGCAAGCGGTATTCGACGGGGTCCTCGATGGTGACGATCTTGTCGCGTCCCGTATTGATTTCAGTGATGGCCGCGTACAGGGTGGTGGTCTTGCCGGAACCCGTGGGTCCCGTCACCAGCAGCATGCCGTGCGGCTTGGCGGCCAGGCGGCGGATCTGCTCGATGGCGTCCTCGTTCAGGCCCAGGCTTTCCAGGCGCAGCGCCTGCGCCGCCTCCGTCAGCGCGCGCCGGTCCAGCAGGCGCAGCACGGCGTCTTCGCCAAAGATATTGGGCATGATGGAAACGCGAAAATCGATCTCCGCCCCTTTCACGCGCACCTTGAAGCGGCCATCCTGGGGGATGCGCCGCTCGGCGATATCGAGATCGGCCATGACCTTGATGCGCGAGATAATCTGCTCGGCCATCTGTAGCCCCTGCACCTGGCCCGCCTGCACCAGCACGCCGTCGACGCGGTATTTGATGACGAGGCTGGCCACGTCGCATTCGAGGTGGATGTCGCTGGCCTGGAATTTCAGGGCGTCGTAGATGGTGGAGTTCACCAGTTTGACCACCGGGCTGCTGTCCTCGCTGATGCGGATCAGCGAGATGTCCTCGATGCTCTGGTCCAGCCCTGGAATGTCATCCCCATGCTGCATTTCCTGCATCGCCTGCTGCACGCTTTCCTGTTGCAGCAGATAGGCGGCCAGGTCGTCCGGGTGCGCCAGCGCCACCGTGAAGGGCGTGGACAGGGCGAAGTCGGCCCACTGCAGCAAGTCTTCGGCAAACGGGTTGCCGATGACGAGCACGGGCGGCGCGCCGGGGACGCCTGGCTGCAGCAGCACGCAGTCGCGTTGGGCGCAATCCGTGTAGGGCAGCAGGCCGAACGCGGGCAAGGCTGCCTGCAGCTCGGCCATCGTCCACGCCGGGTAGCGGAACAGGGCGGCCAGCTGGCGCAAAAAGACTTCGGGCGGCAGGGCCGCCGTTTCCTGCAGCACGGCCATCTGCGGGCGGCCCTGTTGCAGCGCGCTGGCGTGGGCGCGGCGCAGCATGGCGGCATCGAGCACGGCCCGTTCCTCGTCGCGTGCGTTCATGTCATGACTCTCACGATAAGCTCCCGGCCAGTTCAAAGATCGGCATGTACATCAGCACCACCACGCCGCCGATGACGACACCGATGATGGTCATCAAGAGCGGTTCGAGCAGGCGCGACGCCCAGTCCACCCAGCGGGCGAATTCCTCGTCGTGGAACTTGGCCGAGCGTTCCAGCATGTCGCCCAGGCGGCCCGTGTTCTCTCCCACTTTCAGCAGCGATTGCGCCACCGGCGTAGCCATGTCGGCCTGTTCCAGCGCCGTGGAAAACGGCATGCCTTCCTGTACCGCGCGGCGCGCCAGCGCCAGTTGCTCCTGCTGCGCCGGCAGCAGCATGGGGCCGACCATGGCCAGCGCCTTGTGCAGCGGGATGCCGGCGTGCAGCAGCAGGCTGAGGGCGCGGTAGAAGCGGGCCAGGCGGAATTCCGCCGCCTTCCCGGCCAGCACGGGCAGGCGCAAGAGGCGCAGCACCAGCGCCATGCGCATGGCGCGGTTGGCGATGCCAAAGACCACGGCGCCGACCACGGCGGCCAGCGCGCCGGCGCACAGCAGCGGATGCGCGGCCAGGGTCTGGCCAAAGCCGAGCAGCATTTGCGACATCCACGGAATCTCGCGGCCCGAGCTTTCGTAGACAACGCTGAACTTGGGCACCACGTAGCCGAGCAGGAACAGGGTCACGAGGCCGCCGACGACGAGCAGCATGCACGGGTAGATGGCGGCGGAAATGAGTTTTTTGCGGATGGCGTCGAACTGCAGCTGGTAGGCGACGAAGCGCGCCAGCGCCTCGGGCAGGTTGCCCGAGCGTTCGGCCGCGTGCACGGTGGCGATGTAAATGTCGGGGAAGATGTCGGGAAAACCGGCCAGGGTGTCGGAAAAGCTTAGGCCCTGCTGCAGGGTGAGGACGATGGCGGCCAGGGTGGCCTTGGCGCCCGCGCGCGTTTCCTTGTTGTGCAGGGTGGCCATGGCCTCGCCCAGGTTCAGGCCCGCTTCGAGCAGGGCCAGCAGCTCCTGGCTGAATTGCAGCAGGGGCAGGCCCTGTTTGCCGGGACGCAGCGCGACGCCCGCGTCCTGCGCAGCGCCGTCATCGACTGCCAGCACGCGCCAGCCGCCGCGCACGGCCGCGCGGATCGCCTCGGCCTCGCTGGCGGCGTCGATGGCCAGCGCCTGGCTGCCCGCCGGACCCTGCACCTGGAGGTGGAACTGCATCGTCGGCTCAGGCGAGCATGGCGAGGGCCTGGGGCGTGAAAATGGGGTGATGTGAAAAGGGTACAGCGCGTGCGGACAAGGTCGAAGTAGGCATCGGTCAGGAACAATCCAAAAAAAAGTTCAATTCGTCGCGGGTACCGGCAGCAGGCAGGAGGCAATCACGGCCTCAGGGTAGACTGGAATTGCCAGGAAATCAATCGTGCCGTGCGGGCAAGCCCTGTATCGATGGCTTGCCCGCATGTTCAGCCGCTTACTGGGTAACCAGGCTGACCTTGTCGATCACGAACGAGGTTTGCAGCGATGCATCCTCGGTCGCGGCAAACGAGATCTGCACGGTCTGGCCCTTGTAGGCGATCAGGTCGAAGGTGCGGATCTGGTAGCCGGCAGCCTTGTTCACGTTCGAGTACGAGGCCAGGGTGCCCAGCACCGTACCGGCGCTGTTCTTCACGGTGACGACCAGCTTGTCGTACACGGTATTGCCCGTTTCAGCCGTGTCGATATGCAGCGCGAAGGTCAGGCTGGCGGACGTGGTGGCGGCCGGAATGGCCACGCTTTGCGTCAGCGATTCGCTGGCCGTGGCGCCATTGCCGCCCAGCCAGGCGTACTTCGTGCCTTCGTACGCGGTCTGGCCCGTGAAGGTGCCGATGGCGCCCGTGGTGCCGCTCCAGCCCGTGGCGCCGGACTCGAAGCCGCCGTTCGTCACGCGCTCGGTGGCGCTGCTCGTGCCGACCGTCAGGGTGGCGTTGTTCGACGTGGCCGTCACGGCAGGCGAGGACGAATCCGTCACCGTGGCCTTGAAGACGGCGCCGCTGTCGGCCGCCACGGTCGTGAAGCTGTAGGCTGGCGACGTGGCGCCGCTGATCACGGCGCCGTTGCGGTACCACTTGTAGGTGTACGGCGCCGTGCCGCCGCCCGCGCCCACGGCGAACGAGGCGGTGGCGCCCGGTGCGACGGTGATGCTGGCCGGCTGGCTGGTGATGGTCACCGCGCCGCCCGTCGTCGATTCATCGACGTCGGCGCCCACGTTGATGGCCGCATACGCGCGCTTGACGGCGATGGACTCGGCGCTGCCCACGCCATACAGTTCCTCGGCTGCCTGCAGCACCTTGTTGCGCGCGTCGGCGTAGTTGGTCGACGAGGTGAACTTGGTGGTGGCTGCCTTGAACCAGATGCGGTACGCCTTGTCGCTGCCGATACCGGTCATGGCCAGCGGGCTTTTGTTCAGGTAGGAGCTGTAGTAGTCGCTGCTGGACGTGGAATTCGAACCTTGCGACAGGAAGTAGAACATGCGGTTGTTTGGACCGCTGCTGTAGTGGACGTCCAGGTTCTTGATGGTGCTGCTCCACGCATTCGGGCTGCTGCCATCCTTGCTCGGCTTGTACAGCCAGCGCAGCGGCTGGCCATTCTTGGCGATTTCCTTGCCCGTCATCCAATCGTTGCCCGTGTTCGGAATCGTCGTGCCCGTGCCGCCGGCGCGCGCATAGGCTTCCACCATTTCGCCGGCGATGTCCGAGCTCGATTCGTTCAAGCCGCCCGACTCCTGCGAGTAGATCAGGCCCGAGGTGGCGTCCGTGATGCCGTGGCCCATTTCATGGCCGATCACGTCGATGGAACCGAGGTTGTTGAACGAGCTGCCGCCGTCGCCGATGTACATGCACTTGCAGTTGCTGTCGTAGTAGGCGTTGTCGTAGGCCGTGTTGACGTGGGCGGCGATGTGGGTGGCTGTGTTGTTGCCGTCCAGGCTGGACCAGCCCAGCACGTTCTTGTGCGTGTCGTAGGTGTTCATCAGGCCCCACATCGCGTTCACGGCCGCCGTCTGTCCGTTGGCGTTGGTGGTGCTGCCGCCGTTGATGTATTGCTGGCCGTCGCCCCAGGTATTGCTGGTGCTGCTGTACACGCTGCCCGAGGTGGTGCCGTGGTTGGCATTCGTGATGGCCATGCCGCCGAAGCTGCCGCCCGTGCCGCGGCTGGGGTCCTTCATGGTGTAGGTGCTGCCCGTGAGCGTGGTGTTGAGCGGCACCTGGCCGTTGTACTGGCTGTTGCCGATGCCGGCCACGGTTTTCAGGGCTTTCCATTGACGCAGGATGCGGCCATCCCTGGCGCTGACGACGGTGTCGTAGTAGACCGGTTTGCTGCCGCTGATCATGCGCGTCTGCACCAGGTAGGCCAGCTCGTAATGGTCGACCACGTCCTGCACGTCGAGGGCGTTCAGCGCGGCTTCCGACTTGTTCTCGGCGCCGGCCACGCGCACGGTTTTCATGACGGGGTAGATCAGCAGCTGCGCATGCGGCGGCACGTGGTCGACGGCGCGCACGCCAATGCTGTCCACGGCGGCGGCGATGGCGGCGGCGGCGCTGATGGCCGGCGTGGTGTCGATATCGGTGGTGGCGCTGCGGGTGACGGAATTGACGCCGCCGCTACCGAGGCCGGACGCGCGGTCCGACACGGATTCGCTGACGATGTCGCCGGCGCTGTTGCTGACCACGACCGTTTCGGAACCGAAGACGGGCAAGCCCTTGTAGGTGTGCTGTACGCGGCTCACGCGCGTGCCGCTGACACCAGGATGCTGGGCGCCGACGGCAAAGCCATGTTCGGTATTCAGGCCGCGGCTGCGCGCCTGCGCTGCCAGCTTGTTGACCAGGCTGGCGGTCTCTTGTGGAGAAGCCAGGGCGACCGGGGCAGCCATCAGGGTGTGTGGCAGCGGCGTGGCGGCGTCTGCCGTGGTGGCCATCAGCGGCAGGGCGGCGATGGATGCGGCAACTATCGTCAAACGTAAATTCATTTCTGCTCCATGGTATCGGTTAAGGAAATGGTGAATGAGCTGGCCGCGATGCCTGATGGCCACCCCGGCGTGCCTGGCGGCGGGCGGATAGCCTGCCGTTTTGTGGTGGCATGACGCCGGGTAGGGCGACACTAAACTTGTCGAGATCGCCATGTCAAAAAATTCAAGAAATGGGTCACTCCACGAATTTTTGTTAAAAATTGAACATTTATCGGCGCCGGATCGTTGGAAAGTTTGATCTACCACAAGCTGCAACTTTTGTTATGGACTACTTCCCCTAATGGAGCGTTCTGTTGGAAAAACACTGTTGCCTTTTCTAAATGTTGCGATCTACACTAGCTCTTCGCGTTGTCCCCAGTGGACCAGGCGAAAACAAAAAAAGCGCACGCGGCAATGACCGCGTCCAGATACAGCGCATCGGGAAAAAAATCGGGAGTTTCACATGACGTCAGTTCTATTTTCTGCTGTGGGTTTCAGCCATTTCCCCTCTGGAGCGGCATTCATGCTGCATCCGCCTTCCTAGCGGCCGCCAGCCGGCTCTTCCCCCGCGAGGGGTTCTTTTCCGCGAGTCCGACCGCGCCGCCCGGCGTGGCCGCTGGCGCAGTGCATCCTTTTTTCAGGAAGGGTTGCCGGCTCCTGGTGCGTGCACCGGAATCACCGGCCCGAAGAACTATGCTTTCGATAGCGACCAAAGTGGAACAGATCGTGATGGAATCGGCCTTTCTCAGCGAGGGATTGGGCCGAGGCTTGCTGAACCTGTCGGAACTGGCGCGCCAGCTGCAGCCGCAATTGCAGACCGACTTGTGGAAGCCGGTGGGGCAGGCCGCCGTGGTGATGGCGCTGCGCCGCCTGGCCGAACGCATGCCGCAGCAGAAAAGCGGCGAGATCATGGTGGCGCATCGCGCGGGCGAACTGTCCACGCGCAGCGAATTGATGATTTTTACCTACCGCTATTCCGACCAGACCTATGACTGCCAGCGCCAGTTGCTGGCGCTGGCGGCACCCCAGCGCGGCACCTTCATTACCGTCACGCGCGGCGTCAACGAGGTGATGGTGATCTGCAGCCGTTCGCTGCATGCGCTGGTGGAAGAGGTTTTCGGCGAAGAGCAGGAACTGGCGCGCCTGGAGCGGGTGACGGCCGTGACCTTGCACCTGGCGCCCGAAACCTGCTATACGCCGGGCGTGTATCACGCCATCCTCAAGCGCCTGGCGTGGGAGCGGATCAACCTGATCAACATCATCTGCACGTATACGGAGCTGACCTTGCTGCTGGAGGCGTCGCAGACGGGGGCGGCTTTTTCCGTGCTGTCGAAAATCGTCGCGCAATGAAAAACGCCCCGCTGCATCGCTGCAGCGGGGCGCTGGCGGTACGCAGCCCGTTTATTTTTCCAGCTGCGTACGCACGCGGGCGATCGCGGCGCGTACCTGGCGTGGCGCGGTGCCGCCCACGTGGTCGCGCGCGGCAACGGAGCCTTCCAGGGTCAGCACGGCAAACACGTCTTCGTCCGTCAACGGGGAAAACGCGCGCAGCTGCTCGAGCGACAGGTCGGCCAGGTCGCAGCCGGCGTCAACGCAGGCGCGCACGGCCAGGGCCACCGCTTCATGCGCGTCGCGGAACGGCAAGCCCTTCTTGACCAGGTAGTCGGCCAGGTCGGTCGCCGTGGCGTAGCCCTGCAGGGCGGCCGCGCGCATCGCTTCCGGTTTCACCGTGATGCCGCCAGCCATGTCGGCGAAGATGCGCAAGGTGTCGATGACGGTGTCGACGGTGTCGAACAGCGGTTCCTTGTCTTCCTGGTTGTCCTTGTTGTAGGCCAGCGGCTGGCCTTTCATCAGGGTCAACAGACCAATCAGGTGACCGTAGACGCGGCCCGTCTTGCCACGCGCCAGTTCCGGTACGTCCGGGTTTTTCTTTTGCGGCATGATCGACGAGCCGGTGCAGAAGCGGTCGGCGATGTCGATGAAGCCGATGCGTGGGCTCATCCAGATCACCAGTTCTTCGGCCATGCGCGACACGTGCATCATCAGCACGGCGGAGGCGGCGCAAAATTCGATGGCGAAGTCGCGGTCCGACACGGCGTCGAGCGAGTTGTGGCACACGTCGTCAAAGCCCAGCGTTTTTGCCACGCGCAGGCGGTCGATGGGGAAGGTGGTGCCGGCCAGGGCGGCGGCGCCCAGCGGCAGGCGGTTGACGCGCTTGCGGCAGTCGGCCATGCGCTCGGCGTCGCGGCCGAACATTTCGACATACGCCAGCATGTGGTGGCCGAAGGTGATCGGCTGGGCCACCTGCATGTGGGTAAAGCCCGGCATGATGGTGTCGGCATGCTGCTCGGCCAGGTCCGTCAGCGCGCTGCGGAACGTCGCCAGCAGGGCGGTGATGTCATCGATGGCGGAACGCACGTACAGACGGATATCGGTCGCCACCTGGTCGTTGCGCGAACGGCCCGTGTGCAAGCGCTTGCCCGCATCGCCTACCAGTTCGGTCAGGCGTTTTTCAATATTCAGGTGGACATCTTCCAGGTCCAGCAGCCATTCGAACTGGCCGGCGGCGATTTCCTGCGAGATTTGCGCCATGCCGCGCTGGATTTCCGCGTAGTCGGCCGGGCTGATGATGGCTTGCGCATGCAGCATTTCCGCATGGGCCAGCGAACCTTCGATGTCGAACAGCGCCAGGCGCTTGTCAAAAAATACAGAAGCTGTGTAGCGCTTGACGAGGTCCGAGACCGGTTCGGAAAACCGGGCCGACCAGGCTTCGCCCTTTTTGGAGAATTGATCAGTCATGAAAGAAGTCCTTTAGTGTAGGGCGATTATAAACAAGGTTGGCCGGCGGTAGGGCTTTTAGGGGCTTGCAGGGCGCTGAAATGGCCAGGAATGGGGCTGGCAAGCGTCAAATGCCGCGGCGATGGCCTGTTACGCGTTTCATCCGGGCTTTTTGTATTCTGTCCCGCGTATCGTGCGTTTGGTCGCAATCCGATGGCAGTTCAGGGGCGATCGGCCTACAGTTCAATCATCGCAGCACACAACCAGCCACCCAAAGGACACCATCATGAACATCGCTAAAAACATGGAAGCCATCTTCGTTGCCATCATCGCCGTTGCCGCCGCCACCAGCCTGGCCACCGCCGCCGTGCCGAAGTTCCGTGCCGCGCCAGCCGCTTCCGCCGCCCTCGCCGCCAGCGCCGATCAAGCCACCATGCACACCGTGTATGTCAGCGCCAAGCGTTTGAATGCGGAAGAAAAAGCCGCCCTGTAAGCGTGGCGGCGTAACGCCGGCATGATCAGTAGCAGCAGGCCGGACACCATCACCGGCAGTCGGGACGGGCGGCGCCTCCGGTCCTAGCCAGCCCGGATGACAGCAGCGCGCAAATCGCCGATGATCATATGTTTTCACGACAGGCGGACAGTGCGATGCCACATTTGAATATCAGCAGCGACAAGGCAGAACTCGACGTTCCAGCCATCCATCATTTTCTCAGTACCCAATCTACATGGGCCATCGGCATCCAGCTGGCCACCGTGCAGCGCGCCATCGAGCATTCGCTCTGCGTGGGCGGCTATATCGACGGCCGCCAGATGGCGTTCGCCCGCGTGGTCAGCGACTACGCCACGTTTGCCTATCTGGTCGATGTGTATGTGCTGGAAGAATACCGCGGCCGCGGTTACAGCAAACGCCTGATGGAGGCCGTGATGGAGCATCCTGACTTGCAGGGCCTGCGCCGCTTCATGCTGGCCACTAGCACGGCGCATGATTTGTATGGACGCTACGGCTTTACGGCGCCGCTCAGGCCGGGGACGCTGATGGAGCGGTATTTCCCGGACATATACCAGCGTTGACAGCTGGCGCGGTTTGCGCGTGGCCCCGGTCTTGCTCTGATATCCCGATTTTCTTGATCAACAACGCGACAGCCCACTATCGGACCCTGATTCCATGACATCCTCCTTCCTTTGGCCTCTCCTTGCCGTTTCAATGACGGCGACTGGCGCACCCATGCCGGAGGCATTCAGCCCGGCGCCTTGCGAGACGGGGATATTTCGCAAGGATCAGGCGACCTTCGTCTCCCTGACGAAAGGGGGCAAGGGATACGGCTACACCTTCAGCGACGGGACGGTCGGCAACACACAGGATGCGGGCGCCCTGGTCGCATGCGGCAAGGACGAGCTGCTTGTCGGCGGCTGGGAGCGCTGGCCGAAAGTGGCATTGCTCGAATCGGATACGCGCTTCGAGTCGCATGGCGTTATGCTCGCCGGCCGCCTGATGGAAGCGCCGGGAGCAGGCAAGGACACGCCGCTGGTCGTGTATGCCCATGGCTCCGAAGGCAGCGGCTGGATAGACCGCGCGCGCGATCCTTACCAGATGGTCGGCCGCGGTGTGTCGGTGTTCGTGTACGACAAGCGCGGCAGCGGTCTGTCCGAGGGGGAGTACACGCAGAATTTCCCGCGCCTGGCCGATGACCTGGTGGCCGCGTCGCGTGAAGCCAGGCGGCTGGCGCAAGGCCGCCACGGCCGTTTCGGTCTGTTAGGCGTCAGCCAGGGCGGCTGGATTGTCCCGCTGGCGCAGGCGCGCGCCAAGGCCGACTTCATCGGTATCGGCTATGGTCTGGCGGTCGATATCGCGGAGCAGGATGCGGCGCAGGTTGCCAGGGAAATGCGGGAGCGCGGTTACGGCGATGACATTGTCGCCAAGGCCCGTGGCGCGACGGATATTACGGCGCGGCTGGTGAAATCCGGCTACAAGGACGGCCTGGACGACTTGTCGGTATTCCAGCAGCAGTTTGGCAAGGAACCGTGGTTTGTCCTCATCAAGGGTGGCTACACGGGCGTGTTGCTGGGCATGCCCGTCGAGGAACTGCGCAACCATGGCGTGCCGCAGTTCGACAAGCTTGGCGTCGACTGGTCGCAAGATCCCGTGCAGGTCTTGCGCCAGGTGACGGTACCGCAGTTGTGGGCACTGGCAGAGGAGGACCACCAGGCCCCGCCGGCCGTCACCGTGGAGCGCTTGACGGCGTTGCGCGGCCAGGGCCAGGCCATTTCGATCTATCTTTTCCCGCAGACCGATCACGGCATGCGCAGCTACGCCCAGGCACCGGATGGCACGCGCAAGCCCACCGTCATCACGCCCGGGTTTTACGACCTGATGGCCGACTGGGTAAAGGGCCGGGTCCAGGGAAATTACGGACAGGCATATCGCAAATGAAGCAAAAGCCACGGCGACCGTGCATCGTCGTGGCTTTTTTTATTGCCAGTGCATCAGGCACGGTGGTATCAATAGCAGCAGCGCCAGCACCAAGTAAATCAGCTGCAGCGGGATCATCCACTTGGCCCAGGTAATCCAGGGCACGCGCGCCAGCGCCAGCACGCCGACGGTGATGCCGGAAGTGGGGATCATCGGCGTGGTGAATTCGCCGAACTGGAAGGCCAGTATGGCGGTCTGGCGCGTCACGCCCACGAGGTCGGCCAGCGGCGCCATGATGGGCATGGTGAGCGCCGCCTGGCCGCTGCCCGAGTGGATGAAGAAGTTGATCACCGACTGCATGAAGAACATCTTTTGCGCGGCGAAGACGGGGCTGGACGAGGCCACCAGGGGCGTGAGCGCATGCAGTATGGTGTCGATGATCTGCGCGTCGCGCGCCAGGATCATGGTGCCGCGCGCCAGCGCGATGACGAGCGCCACGCTGACCATGTCGCGCGCGCCCTGCACGAAGGACGCCACCAGGCTGTCCATGTCGAGCCGGCCGACCAGGCCGACGATGATGGCCATCACCAGGAACAGGGCGGCGATTTCATCGATGAACCAGTCGTACTTGACGACGCCGACGACCATCGTCAGCAGGGTCGCCATGAAAATCCACAGCACGGCGCGGTGCGTGCGCGTCATGCCGGCAAAGCTGTCCAGGTCCATCGAGTGCTCGCTGCGCTTCTCGATATCGAGCAGGTAGGTCGGGCTTTTCTCCGGATGGCGCTTGATGCGCGCCGCATACCACATCAGGAATACGATGCTGACCGCCGTGGCGATGGCCCACACGATCAGGCGATAGCCGATGCCGGAAAAGATCGGCACGCCCGCGATACCCTGTGCGATGCCGACGTTGAACGGGTTCAAAAAGGCGGCGGAAAAGCCCACCTGCGAGCCGATGAAGGGAATCGACACGCCCGTGATGGTGTCATAGCCCAGGGCCAGGGCCAGCGGCACGAAGATCAGGATGAAGGGGATCGCTTCCTCGTTCATGCCAAAAGTAGCTCCGCCCAGCGAGAACATGGTGAAGAAGACGGGGATGATGGCGGCGCGCACGAAGCGCGAACTGGTGTGCGCCTTGGCGATGGCCTTGATCAGCGCATCGAAGGCTTCCGTTTTTTGCAGCACGGCGAAGGCGCCGCCGACGATCAGCACGAAGCCGATGATCAGGCTGGCATCGACGAAGCCCTTGATGGGCGCCATCATCAGGGCGGCCAGGCCCTGCGGCTTGTTGTCGACGTAATGAAACGTGCCGGGGACGATCAGCTGCTTGCCGTTCACCAGCTGGGTGTCGAATTTCCCGCCCGGCACCAGCCACGTCGCCACGGCGATCATGGCCAGGATGGCGCACAGCAGGACGAAGGTATTGGGGAGCTTGAATTTTCTCATGGGTGTCACTTATTGGCTCAGCAGGCTGCCGCCGCGGAAGGCTATGCTGCCGGCGACCTTGCCGACGTTCATGCCGCGCAAGACGTGGCGGTGGGCGCTGCGCGCAAAAAAGACACCGGCCACGGTGCAGCGCAAGGTTGTCGTCTCGCCGCTGACGGGGTCGATCAGGTCGGCCACCGCGTCGCCGGCGGCCAGCACGTCGCCCATTTCGCGCAGGTAGACCAGTACGCCGTGATGCGGCGCGAGGATCGGTTCCACGCCGGCCAGCGGCGTCGGCTGGCATTGCGGCGCGGGCAGGTTGTCGCCGGCGCCGGCTATCTCCAGCACGCCCTCGATGGCGAGAAAGCGCAGCAGGGCGGCAGCGTCGCGTTCGGCCAGGGCGTAGCTCACTTCCACTTCGCCGCGCAATTCGACGGTGGTCGACAGGCAGGCGGCGGGAATCGGATAGCGGCCGCCGAAGTGCGCATCGAGGTCCCACCATAACCGGCTGCAGGCTTCGTCGAACGGCTCTTCGCCGGCCGCCAGTTCCAGCAGCACGGCACGCGCGCCCAGGAGCGCGGACAGGGGCGCGATCTGCGCCGCCAGCGGCGTGCCCGTATAGATGTGCAGGGCCGCCTCGTTATCGCAGTGCAGGTCGAGCACGATGTCGGCGTCGATGGCCATGCCCAGCAGGATTTTCTTCAGGGTTTCCGCATCCGTGCCCGGCCGCCAGGCGGCGACGGCGGCGCGCGCGTGCTCGCGTATCAGCGCCACATTGACTTGCGCATCCTGTCCCAGCTTGTCCGCCAGCGTGGTTTTCAGTTCATCGGCCACGTGGCGGTAGGCGCGGTTGAAGTTGATGCCGGTGGTCAAGTCGAAGCGGCCGAACGGCGCGCCATGGATGGCTTGCGCCAGGCCGATCGGGTTGGCGGCCGGCACCAGGATGATTTCGCCGTGGATCTTGCCGGCCGCCTCCAGCGCCAGCAGTTCGCGGCGCAGGAATTGCGACACCAGCATGCCCGGGACCTCGTCCGCGTGCAGGGCCGCCTGGATGTACACCTTCTTTCCGCTGCGGCTAGTGGCGGCCGCAGTGCCGAAGTGGAAGCTGCTCAATTGGCTGGACATGCTGGCGTGCGCGGTGGAGATGGGATGCTGTTGTACGTGCATGGTGGGTGCCCCGAAAAGGTGCATGGTTGATGGATTCCGGTCGATTATGTAGCAATATTTTCACGAAGTAAATCAATGAAAATCCTTTTACAAATATTTGTTGAGTTTTCTTTTTGATATGAGTACAGTAAGTTCCAGCGACCCGATTTCGCCTTCCGCCAGTGATACGCCGTACCCAAGAATACAGGCCGCCAGTGATATGAGAGCATCCGCCAGTCCTGCCTGCAGCAGCGCATCCACGCCAGTGGCCACCACGCTGGCGTCGCCCGATGCCGCGTTCGCGCAATCGCCGCTGGGGCAGGCGCTGATGCATGTGCTGGCCAGCGGCTCGGCGTCGCAGCGGCAGATCGCCGATTACCTGCTGCGCAACCAGATGCGCGTGACGGCGCTGGGCATCGAGGAGCTGGCCGACAGCTGCCAGGTATCGACGGCCACCATCAGCCGCTTCGCGCGCGATATCGGCCAGAAGAATTATTCGGCCATGCGCGGTGCCATGGCCGAAACCCTGCAATCGCTGCTGCAGCCGGTCGACAAACTGCGCCGCACGATAGAACGGCGCGCGCGCGCCACATCGCCCGTCACGGAAAGCCTGGAATATGCGGCCGCGAACATCGCCGCCACCTCCGACGCCCTGTCGCCGCCCGCCATGCAGGCCGTGGTGCGCCGCCTGACGCGCGCCAAGGTGGTGTATGTGATGGGTTTTGGCCTGTCGGCCAATCTGGCCGGCATGCTGGTGCAGCATCTGCAGCCGTTTTGCCCGCACGTGGTGGAAGTGGTGGGTTTCGGCGGCTCGGAAGTGGCGGCCGGCCACCTGGTCAACCTGACGGCGCACGACGTGCTGGTGGTGATCTCGTTCCCCCGTTACACGCTCGACTGCATCGGCCTGGCCAGCTTCGCGCGCGACCGCGGCGCCTGCATCGTGGCGCTCACCGACTCGCCCGCGTCGCCCCTGGCCGAACTTGCCGACCACGCGCTGTACGCGCAAAGCACGCATCCCGTCCTGCCCAGCAGCGCCAGCACGGCCCTGGCCATGATCGAGGCGCTGGCCGTGGCGCTGATGGTATCGAACAGGAAGAACGTAGAAAAAGCGGCCCGCTTGAACGAAGTCATCGCCGCCTATCTGTATGGCGGTGAACATGGCATGCAGGGGACGCGCAAAGCAGCTTCAAAACAACGCAAGGCAGCCGCAAAATCATTATAAAAGTCAGGCATCAACATCCGGGGAGAATGACAATGCAAATGAAAAGACAGGAGGGCGGCTCCTTGCCGCGCGAGTCGGTGCTGGCGCAAGGCGTGCGCCTCGCGCTGGGCACCTTGAGCGTGTCGGCGGCGCTGGGCATGCTGGCCGGCGGCGCGCAGGCACAAGAGCAGGCGCAGGCGCAGGATGGCGAACCTGCGCCGAAAAAAATGCAGCGTGTGGAGATCACGGGTTCGGCCATCAAGCGCTTGGAGTCGGAGACGGCGCTGCCCGTGCAGATCATCACGCGCGCCGAGATCGAAAAGGCGGGCGTGACGACGGCGGCCGAGCTGATGGCGCGCGTGTCGGCCAACGTGGGCGGCCTGACGGACGGCGCCAGCATCAACGTGGGCGGCGACCAGCGCGGCTTCAACAGCGCCAACCTGCGCGGCGTGGGCACCTCGTCGACCCTGGTGCTGCTCAATGGCCGGCGCATGGCCAACTTTGCCTCGCCCGGCGACGATGCGGGCGTGGACTTGAATAACATTCCCGCCGCCGCCCTGCAGCGCGTGGAAGTGCTGCTCGACGGCGCTTCGGCCCTGTACGGCACGGACGCCATCGGCGGCGTCATCAATTTCATTACGCGCAAGGATTACCAGGGCGTGGAGCTGAACGTCTATGGCAGCCGCACCGATGAAGGCGGCGCGGGCAAACGCACGGCCAGCATCACGGCCGGCACGGGCGACCTGGCCACGGATGGCTACAATATCTTTGCCGTGGTCGACCTGCAAAAAACGGACCGCCTGCGCTCCTCGCAGCGCAAGTTCATCCCGAACCTGCAGATTCCGCAGCGCCTCGGGCATTTGCTGTCGAACTTTACCAGCCCGGCGAATATCCGTCTGTCCAGCGCCCAGCGCGATCACCTGCAGGACAATGGTTTCCTGCTCAATGGCCAGCCGATCACCAACCGCCAGATCAATTTTGGTATCCCGAACTGCGCGCCGCCGGCCAATCTGTACCTGCCGGCGGGCACGGGTGGCGTCGATGCCTGCACCTACGACTACATGGGCGACACGGAGCTGTATCCGAAGACGGACAAGCAGAATCTGCTCACGCGCGGCGTGCTGAAACTGAATAACGATCACCAGCTGTACGCGGAAGTGGCGCTGAGCCGCTCGCGCAGCCATTACGTGGGCTCGTCGGCGCGCGTGACCGGTTTTCTTGATTACAGCAAGGTGCCGCAGCTGGCCAATGCGGGCTTCGATACGCTGCTCGATGACGATGGCAAGCAGGTGGAGCGTGAACTGGAGCTGCGCATGCGCCTGAACGAGGCGGGCATGCGCACCAGCCAGCTGACCAGCGAAAGCCAGCGCTTCGTGGTGGGCGCCACCGGCACGCTCGCCGGCTGGGATTACGACGTGGGCTTCAATCACAGCGTCAACGTCGTCAAGGACCGCGATACGCATGGCTACGTCCTGTACGACAAGCTGATCGAAGGGATCGCCGCCGGCGACATCAACCCGTTCGGGCCCTCCGGCGCAAAAGGCCGGGCGCTGCTCGACAGCATCCAGATCGACGACGAGGTGCGCCATGCGCGCGGCACCATGGATGGCGTGGACTTCAAGGCCTCGCGCGCGCTGATGGCCATGGGCGGGGGCGACATGGCGCTGGCCGTGGGCGGCGAAGTGCGGCGCGAACGCACCGAGTTCCGTCCATCGGCACTGCTGATGAGCGACAACATCAACAACGATGCGGCGCCGGAAGGCGGCAAGGGCACCAGCGACAGCCGCAACGTACAAGCCGTCTACGGCGAATTGCTGCTGCCGTTTACCAGGCAATGGCAGGCGCAGTTGTCTGGCCGCTACGACCATTACGAGCAGGTGGGCGGCGCCCTCAGTCCCAAGGTGGGCCTGACCTACATGCCCAGCAAGCAGGTGCTGCTGCGGGCCTCCGCCGGCAAGGGCTTCCGCGCGCCGTCCATGTCGGACTTGCACCGCCCCACCGTCTACAGCAGTACGGCGACCTTGCCCGATCCCGTGCTGTGCGCCACCGTGGAAAACAATTATGCCGATTGCGCGCAGAACTGGGATACGCGCCGCTACAGCAACGACAAGCTGAAACCGGAACGCAGCCGCCAGTTTTCGGCCGGCCTGGTGCTCGAACCGAGCCAGCACTGGACCTTCAGCGTCGATTACTGGAACATCAAGCGCACGGACCTGATCAGCGAAATCGGCGACGACATCATCCTGGGCAACCTGGCCAAATATGGCGACCTCGTACACCGCAACGGGGACGATGAAATCGACTACATCGAGCTGCGCAAGGAAAACCGCGGCGCGCAAAAAGCCTCGGGCATCGATATCACGGCCGACCTGCATGGCGTGAAAACGGCATGGGGACGCTTTGGCGGGCACCTGAGCGGCACCTATGTGCTGGACTCGAAAATCCAGACCAGCCCTGGCGACACCTTTGTCAGCAATCTCAATCGTTTCGTCACGGACGGCGTGGTGCAGCGCTGGCGCCACACGATCACCCTCGATTGGGACAACGGCCCGTACTCGGCCAGCCTGTCGAACACCTATTCGAGCGGCTACGCTGACCAGAACTCGGCCATCAACACGGACGACGGCAGCGTCGTCAAACCGAACCGGGTGAAGGCGTACACCTTGTGGGACATGTCGGCGGCTTATGCGGTCAGCCAGCAGTTCAAGCTGCGCGCTGGCATACAGAATCTGTTCAATACCAGCCCGCCGTACTCGAACCAGGCCTACTTTTTCCTGTCCGGCTATGACCCCAGCTACACGGACCCGCGCGGCCGGCGTTTCTATGCGAGCGCCAATTACAGCTTCAAGTAAGCGGTTTTACATAGAAGCGCGGAGATACCGCAACAACGCCGTCATCTGCGGCGGGTAGTATCGTCATTCGGTGGAGTTGGGTTGCAAGCAGCAGTTTTGGCAGCAAGGGCGCGCGCCTGTATCGACAAGTGCGCGCCACTTTCCTTGTATTCGAAAGGCACCATGAAATCATCTTCAAGCCTGTATCACACCTTCCGCGCCGCGCTGCTGTTCGTGCTGGCATTGTGCAGCGTCCATGCCGTGGCGGCACCCGCAGGCAGCGCCATCGGCAGCGCGCCGCAGGGCACCCTCGTCATTATTGGCGGCGGCCTGCGCGCCGACAATGCCGAAGTCTGGCAGCGCATCGTCAAGCTGTCGGGCGGGCCGGGCGCGCGTATCGCCGTGCTGGCATCGGCCGCGATGAACCCGGAAAAATCCGGTGAAAGCATCATCAGGAAACTCAATCAATATGGCGCCGACGCCTTTTTCGTGCCGCTGGCCGTCAAGCTGGCCAATCGCGATTACCGCAAGGCGGCCGAAGACCCCGCCATCGTCGCGCAGATCAAGTCGGCCACCGGCATCTACTTTGCCGGCGGCGACCAGGGGCGCATCACGCAAGCCTTGCTGCGCCCGGACGGCAGCCGCACGGCCGCGCTGGAAGCCATCTGGTCGGTATACCGCAACGGCGGCGTGATCGCCGGTTCCAGCGCCGGCGCTGCCATCATGAGCACGACCATGTTCTACGACGCCAAACCCGTGCTCGACATGCTCAAGATGGGCGTGACGGATGGCCGCGAGATCGCGCCGGGCCTGGGCTTCATCGGCAGCGACGTTTTTGTGGACCAGCATCTGCTGGTGCGCGGGCGCTTTGCCCGCATGATTCCCGTGATGCTGAAAAAAGGCTATCACCTGGGACTGGGCATCGATGAAAACAGCGCCATGGTGGTCGACGCCATGCGCGACGTGGAAGTCATCGGTTACAGCGGCGCGCTGCTGATCGACCTGTCTGGCGCCATCAGCGACCGTGGCGTGAAAAATTTCAATATCAGTAATGCGGCCATCAGCTATCTGGACCGGGGCGACAAATTCAACCTCGTTACGCGCGTGTTTACGCCGTCACCGGACAAGGCAGACAACAAGCTCGATCCGAATCAGCCCGACATGCGCGAACCCGTGTTTACCAACGATATCCTCGGCAACAACGCCGTGCTCGACCTGATGGGCAATTTGATCGACAACGCGCAGCAGGAAGCCATCGGCATCGCCTTTGGCAATCCGCGCGACCCGTACCCGGACCTGGGCTTCGAATTCCGCTTCAGTAAAACCGTCAACAGCGTCGGCTACAGCTCGACCGAGGCGGAAGCGTATTCCGTGCTGAAGTTGCGCCTCGACATCCGCCCGATCCAGCTGCGCCAGCCGCTGTACCGCTACAAGTAAGCGGCGCGCTGGCGCCGCCAGCGCGGCCACGCGGCGATCGTCAGGGCCCGCAGCAGCCATTCGACGGGGCCATAAGCGTGGCCGCGCAGCCACCAGCGGCTCAAAGGCAGCTGCACGCCAAAGATGACGGCGGCCAGCGCCAGGGCGCCCAGCGGCGAGACGCTGCCCATCAACCGCGCGCCGTATGCAAGGAACAGCACGGCGCAGACGGCCGACTGCAGCAGGTAGTTCGACAGGGCCATGCGGCCCGTATCGGCCAGCAGCGCAAACAGCGCGCCGTCGCGCAGGCGCTCGAACAGGGCCAGCGCCAGCGAAAGGTAGGCGCCCGCCAGCAGCGGCGCGGTGGCCAGGCCCACGGCCAGTCCCGCCACCTGCCATGCCTGGCTGTCGCCATACACGGAGGTCCACGCATAGAAGGCGGCGCCGGGCAGGCCCACCAGTGCGCCGGCCCGCAGCAGGCGGCGGCGCAGCGGCAGATAGTCGCTCGCGTGCAGCAGCATTTCGCGCTTGCCGGCGACCAGGCCGCACAGGAACATGGCCAGCGCACACGGCGCCTGCACCAGCAGCAGGACGAGCCAGATGTCACTCAGTTCGCGCAGGTGCTGATGGACGACGGCGGCCGGCGTGGCGCGGTAGGCGGCCAGCGCACTTGCCGCCTTTTGCGCCATCGCCACGGCGTTGTCCGCGGCGTCGCCTGCCGGCTGCAGGCTTTGCAGCCATGCCATGCCTGCCCAGAACGCCACGCAGACGGCGACGAGCATCAACGCCAGCGACAGTGCCTGGCGTTCGCCGCAGCGGTGCAGCGCCAGCAGCACGATGCCCAGCACGGCGTAGGTGGTCAGTATGTCGCCATGAAACAGGAGAACGGCATGCAGGGCGCCTATCCCCCACAGGCCCGCTTGACGGCGCAGCATGCGCGGTACGAACGGCGCACCGGCGCGCGCGGCCGCCTGCAACTGCAGGGTGAAGCTGTAGCCGAACAAAAAGGAAAACAGCAGGTAGAACTTGGTCTCGAACAGGAGGGCGACGAGAAAGTGCGTGGCGCGGTCCACGCCGCCGTGAAAGGCGGGATCGGTCAAGCCCAGGCCGAACCAGGGCGTGGCGAAGGCGCCGATGTTGACGACCAAAATGCCGAACAGGGCGCAGCCGCGCAGGGCGTCGACGTCGGCGATGCGCGCGGGCGGCGTACTCAGTGAGCTGCTCATGGTGGCGCTCATGTCAAAGCAGGGCGCAGGAAGCGCGCCAGTAACAGACGCAGGCTGGCCTGCTGCGCCAGCGGCGCGTAATCGGGATCGACGGCGACCCGGTTGAAGATGCCGTCGATCAGCGCGGCGATCCAGCTGGCCGTTTGCGCGGCGTCCAGCGTGGCGTCCGTCTGGCACTGCGCGGCCGCTTCTTCCAGCAAGGTTTGCAGACCGCCGCGCAGGCTGGCGTCGTTGCGCGCCACCCTGGCCGCGATGTCCGTGTCGCGCATCGCTTCGGCCGCGATGTCCAGCGCCAGTCCCGCAAAATCCGCGTCGGCCGCCAGCGCCAGCACCAGGTCCATGAAGTCGAGCAGGGCGCCGTAGGCATCGGCGCTGCCTTGGACGCCGGCGAAATAGGCTGCCGTCTCGCTGCCTTCCTGGTCGACGATGGCGGCGATGATCGCTTGCTTGGTGGGGAAGTAATGAAACAGGTTACCGGGACTCATGCCCGCCTGCGCACAGATGGCGGCGGTGCTGGTCTGGTGAAAGCCCTTGCGCGCGAAGCAGTGGCGCGCAGCGGCGAGAATGGCGTCGCGGCGCGCCGCATGTTTGTCGGGATCGATGGTGCGCATGGGCTTACCCTTTTAATTAGTAGACTGGTCAATCTAATATAAGCCGATTGCCTTGCCGGGTCAAGCAAATCGCGTGAAATGGCCGCTTTGCACGCCCGCTTCCTGTCGCTACAATGTGCCGCAGCGGTTTTTCCCGCGCCTAGCGGCAGGCCCGCCGATTGTTTGGAAAACCGATCCCTTTACCTGTTTTTCTACCGTTTTAGGAATGACATGCAGCAGACCTCGATTCGATCCTTCCTCTGCGCGCTGGCGCTGGCCGCCGGCATCGTCCCTGCCGCGCAAGCAGCCAGTGCCGCCCAGCCGGCCACCATGCGTCTCGATTACCAGCACAGCGGCAATGCGCTGGGCGAGCATTATGCGGTCGAGCGCGTGCTGGTCGAGCCCCTGCCATGGGCGGGCAACCTGGCGCGTCCCATCGACGACAGCAACCGTGGCAACAATATGCTGGAAGTGGTCGACATCAAGTCGGGAAAGGTGCTGTACTCGCGCGGTTTTTCCACCATCTTCGGCGAGTGGGCCAGTACGGATGAAGCGAAAACCACCACGCGCGCCTTCCAGGAGTCCGTGCGCTTCCCGCAGCCCGAGCAGCCCGTACGCGTGCGCATCCTCAAGCGCGACGAGCGCGGCCTGTTTTCCATTGTATGGAGCACGGACGTCGATCCTGCCGCGCAGGACGTGATCCGCAAGCAGCCGCCGGCGCCCGTCAAGCCGATCCCGATCCGCATCAGCGGTCCATCGTCCGGCAAGGTCGACCTCTTGATCATGGGCGACGGCTATACGGCGGCGGAAATGGGCAAGTTCGAAGCGACGGCGCGCAAGCTGGCCGAGCATCTTTTCACGGTGTCGCCGTTCCGCGAGCGGGCCAATGACTTCAATGTATGGGCCATGGCCGCGCCCACGCAGGAGTCGGGCGTGTCGCGCCCATCGACGGGCGTGCACCACGCTTCGCCACTGGGCACGCGCTACGACATCTTCGGCAGCGAGCGTTATGTGTTGACGACGGACAACCGCGCGCTGCGCGACCTGGCGCAGTACGCGCCGTACGAATTCATCGAAATCCTCGTCAATAACGATACCTACGGCGGCGGCGGCATCTTCGGCCAGTTCAGCACGGCGGCGGCGAACAATGACTGGGCCAATTACCTGTTCGTGCATGAATTCGGCCACCATTTCGCCGGCCTGGCCGACGAGTACTACACTTCGCCCGTGGCCTATCAGTCGAATGGCGAACGCCAGGAACCGTGGGAGCCGAACGCCACGGCGCTGCGCGATCCGGCCAAGCTGAAATGGAAGAGCCATGTGACGGCTGGCACGCCGCTGCCGACGCCATGGCCGAAGGAAGCGTACGACAGCCATGCGCGCGAATACCAGAAACAGCGCGCGGCCCTGCGCGCGGCCAACCGCCCGGAAAGTGAAATGAGCGGCTTGTTCAAGGCCGACCTGGCGTACACGCAGCAGCTGTTCTCGAAGGCGCCGCAGCGCCATGCGGTGGGCGCCTTCGAAGGCGCCCACTACGAGTCGTCCGGCTACTACCGGCCCGAAATGCAATGCATCATGTTCGATCGCAGCGAAACGTTCTGCTCCGTATGCCAGGACGGCATCAGCACCATCATCGACCTGTATTCGCGTCCCGCCCCGGTGGCGGAGAAATAAGGCTGCTCTGTCGTTTTAGTAAAGCATGGTGGGCCATGTTGCATCGCAATAGCATGGCCCCCATTTTTGCCCGTTCCCGCCTGGCGCCTCGTGCCAGGTCGCCCCACCGCTTGTTTTCCAGGCAATCTCTCCTTCTTTTGCACGGCCGCTTTTCTGTGTGCCAGCCCCACGATGTTATCAAACAAGCACCGCGATTCGCTTGCTTGTCAATTAGTTCATTTAAATAATATTGATGTAGAATTTGATGTATATCAATGTTGCATTGCCGCAATCGCACTTATAGTTGACCTAGCTCAAAACGATAAGCATGCGGACCGGACTCATCGCGAATCACGTATCTAAATGCTGTAGAGTAATTTTCGCCCTGTACCAGTTCCCCGAGAATGCACTGGTGCCGGCCTCGAATTTCAGTCACGGAAGCCGATTCATGAAGATGCAGACCCCCGCGCCTGACGCGTGCAGTACCCTCCATCCCCACACTCCGATTGCCTTGCCGTATGCGCGCGCCGGCGGCGTTACGCTGGCCATGTGCGCCGCCGCCATGCGCGCCGGTGCCGTGCGTAGCGTGCAGGCGGCTACGCCGTGGCCCGCCCTGCGTCCGGTCCCGGCATGACGGCCCCCTTGCCGCACCTGCCCTTGCAGGGCAAGCGGGGGCTGGTGGTGGGCATCGCCAATGCGCAAAGCATCGCTTGGGGCTGTGCCAGCGCCCTGCGCGCGGCCGGCGCCGAACTGGCCGTCACCTGGCTCAATGACAAGGCCAGGCCGCACGTGGAACCGCTGGCGCTGCAAGTGCAGGCGTCCATCATGGCGCCGCTCGACGTGGCCGTGCCGGGTCAATTGGAAGCGCTGTTTGCGCAGATCGAACGGCAGTGGGGGCGCATCGACTTCGTCGTCCATTCCATCGCCTATGCGCCAAAACACGACCTGCATGGCCGCGTGACGGACAGTTCGGCCGACGGCTTTGCGCAGGCGATGGATGTCTCTTGCCACTCCTTCATGCGCATGGCGAAACTGGCCGAACCGCTGATGCCGGACGGCGGCAGTTTGATGACCATGAGTTATCTGGGCGCCGAGGAAGTCATCGCCGACTACGGCCTGATGGGGCCCGTGAAGGCGGCGCTGGAAGCATCCGTGCGTTACCTGGCCGCCGAACTGGGGCCGCAAGGCATCAGAGTCAACGCCATTTCTCCTGGCCCACTGGAGACGCGGGCCGCTTCCGGCATCGCCCATTTCGACCGCCTGATGGCCGACGCCATCGAACGTTCGCCCATGCGCCGCTTGGCCACCATCGAGGACGTGGGCGCGCTGTGCGCCTTCCTCGCCGGCGACGGCGCCCGCGCGATTACGGGCGGCACACTGTACGTCGATGGCGGCTACAACATTCTGAATTGACTGGAAGATGATGACCATGGCTGTTTTCACTTTGCCGCACCGCGCCATGCTGGCCGCGCTGGCAACCACGCTGTCCCTGGCCGGCTGCGCCTCGATGGCGCCGCCGTATGCGCCGCCGCCGCTGCCCGTGGCGGCGCAGTATCCGGAAAGCGATCCGGCCGGCGCGCATGCGCCCGACGTCGCCTGGCAAAGCTACTTTGCCGATCCGCGCCTGCAGGCGCTGATTGCGCAGGCGCTGGCCAGCAACCGCGACATCCGCATCGCCGCCTTGCGCGTGGAAGAGGCGCGCGCCGCGTATGGCATCCAGCGCGCGGAGCAATTTCCCACCATCGCGCTGGGCGCCTCGGGCAGCCGCGCACGTGTGCCCGGCGACCTGAGTCCGACGGGCCGCGCCATGACGAGCGCGCAGTACCAGGCGGGCTTGAACGTGAGCGCCTGGGAACTCGATTTCTGGGGCAGGGTGCGCAGCCTGAAAGACAGCGCTCTGCAAACCCTGCTGGCCAGCGACGAGGCGCGCCGCGCCGTCGGCGTGGCCCTGGTGGCGCAGGTGGCCAACGGCTACCTGGGCTTGCGCGAACTCGACGAAAGGGTGGAACTGGCGCGCGCCACCGTCGACAGCCGCGCAGAATCGCTGCGCATCTTCACGCGCCGTTTTGAAGTCGGGTCGATTTCCAAGCTGGACCTGACGCAGGTGGAAACCCTGCTCAGCCAGGCCCTCTCGCTGTCGGCCCAGCTGGAACAGGCGCGCGCCGTGCAGGCGCACGCGCTGGCCCAACTGGTGGGCGGCCCCGTCGATCTGACGCCGGTGGCCGGTGAGGTGCGCCGCTTCGACGACGCCAGCGTGCTGCAGCCGCTGCATGCGGGCTTGCCTTCGTCCCTGCTGGCGCAGCGTCCCGACCTGATCGCGGCCGAACACCAGTTGCGCGCCGCGCAAGCCAATATCGGCGCCGCGCGCGCCGCCTTCTTCCCGACGATTTCGCTGACGGCCGCCTATGGCACGGCCAGCGCGGAATTGAACGGTTTGTTCGATTCGGGCAGCGGCGCCTGGAATCTCGCGCCGCGCCTGGTGCTGCCGATCTTTGATGCGGGCCGCCTGCGCGCCAATATGGATCTGGCCGAGGTGCGCCGCGACATGGCCGTGGCCAATTATGAAAAAAGCGTGCAGGGCGCCTTCCGCGAAGTGGCCGACGCGCTGTCGAACCGGCGCTGGCTGGCGCTGCAGGTCGACATCGGCAAGACGACCCTGGCCGCGCAAAGCGAACGGGCGCGTCTGGCCAAGCTGCGCTACGACAATGGCGCCGCGCCCTACCTGGAAGTGCTCGATGCGCAGCGCGACTTGCTGACGGTCGAGCAGCAGCTGGTGCAGACGCGCCGCGCGCTGCTCTCGAGCCAGGTCAGCCTGTATGCGGCCCTGGGCGGCGGCGCGCCCGTCGCTTCCGCCGCCGCTTCCACCCACTAATTTGATCGCCCCGATACCATGAATGCTCAACTGAAGAAAAAACTCATCCCCGCGGCGCTCGTCGCGGCCGTTCTCGTGCTGGGGTATGTGGCCTGGCAAAAAATGCGTCCCACGGGCCCCGGCGAAGGTTTTGTCAGCGGCAATGGCCGCATCGAAGCAACGGAAATCGACGTCGCCACCAAGCTGGCCGGCAGGGTCAAGGAGATCCTCGTGCGCGAGGGCGACTTCGTCAAGGCGGGCCAGCCGCTGGCCACCATGCAGGTGGACTCGCTGGCGGCCCAGCGCGACGAGGCCCGTGCGCGCCAGCAGCAGGCATCCGATGCGGTGGTCGGCGCGCAGGCGCAGGTGGCCGTGCGCGAGAGCGACAAGGCGGCCGCGCTGGCCATGGTGGCGCAGCGCGAAAGCGAACTCGATGCGGCCAAGCGCCGCCTGGCCCGTTCCGACATCCTGTCGAAAGAGGGCGCGTCTTCGGTGCAGGAACTCGACGACGACCGCGCCCGCGTGCGCAGCGTGGCCGCCGCCCTGAATGCGGCCAGGGCGCAGGTGACGGCGGCGCAGGCTGCCATCGACGCGGCAAAAGCGCAGGTGGTCGGCTCGCGTTCCGCCGTCGTGGCGGCCGAGGCGACGACGGCGCGCATCGATGCAGACCTGGCCGATGGCCAGCTGGCGGCGCCGCGCGACGGCCGCGTGCAATACCTGGTGGCGCAGCAGGGCGAAGTATTGGCCGGCGGCGGCAAGGTGCTCAACCTGGTCGACCTGTCGGACGTCTACATGACCTTCTTCCTGCCCGAGACGGCGGCCGGCAAGGTGGCGCTGGGCGGCGAAGTGCGCATCATCCTCGATGCGGCGCCCCAGTACGTGATACCGGCGACGATCTCGTTCGTCGCCGCCAGCGCGCAGTTCACGCCGAAGACGGTGGAAACGGCCAGCGAACGCCAGAAACTGATGTTCCGCGTGAAGGCGCAGATCAGTCGCGAACTGCTGCAAAAGCATCTGGCGCTGGTGAAAGTAGGCTTGCCCGGCGTGGCCTGGGTGCGTCTCGATGCGAAGCAGGCTTGGCCCGCTGAACTGACGGCGAAGGTTCCGCAGTGACTGTGGCTTCCACTTCCCCTGTCGTCAGCATCCGCGGCGTCAGCCAGCATTACGGCAAGACGGTGGCGCTGGCCGGCATCGACCTCGACGTGCCGGCCGGCCGCATGGTGGGCTTGATCGGTCCCGATGGCGTGGGCAAATCGAGTCTGCTGTCGCTGGTGGCCGGCGCGCGCGCCGTGCAGCAGGGCAGCGTGATGGCGCTGGGCGGCGACATGCGCGATGCGCGCCACCGCGACGACGTCTGCCCCCGCATTGCCTACATGCCGCAAGGCCTGGGCAAGAATCTGTATCCGACCCTGTCGGTCGAGGAAAACCTGCAGTTTTTCGCGCGCCTGTTCGGCCACGACGCGGCCGAACGCCGCCGCCGCATCGACCAGCTGACCCGCAGCACGGGCTTGCAGCCGTTCCTCACGCGCCCGGCGGGCAAGCTGTCGGGCGGCATGAAGCAGAAGCTGGGCCTGTGCTGCGCGCTGATCCACGATCCCGACCTGCTGATTCTCGACGAGCCGACCACCGGCGTCGATCCGCTGGCGCGCGCCCAGTTCTGGGACCTGATCGCCGGCATCCGCGTGCAGCGCCCGCAAATGAGCGTGATGGTGGCCACCGCCTACATGGACGAAGCGCAGCGCTTCGACTGGTTGGTGGCCATGGACGACGGTAAGGTGCTCGACACGGGCACGCCGGCCGAACTGCTGGCGCGCACGGACAGCGGCAACCTGGAAGCGGCCTTCATCAAGCTGCTGCCAGAAGCGAAGCGGGCGGGCCACCAGCCCGTCGTCATTACCCCGCTGGACGCCGCCAGCGCGCAGGACGTCGCCATCGAAGCGCAAGACCTGACCATGCGCTTCGGCGATTTTACGGCCGTCGATCATGTGAATTTCCGCATCGGTCGCGGCGAAATCTTCGGTTTTCTCGGCTCGAACGGCTGCGGCAAGTCGACCACCATGAAGATGCTCACGGGCTTGCTGCCGGCCACGGAAGGCAAGGCCTGGCTGTTCGGCAAGCAGGTCGATTCCAGCGATATCGACACGCGCCGCCGGGTCGGCTACATGTCGCAGGCGTTCTCGCTGTACAGCGAACTGACGGTGCGCCAGAACCTCGTGTTGCACGCGCGCCTGTTCCACGTGCCAGAGGGCGAGATACCTGCGCGCATCGACGAGATGGCGCAGCGCTTCGACTTGCGCGCGGTGATGGACGACTTGCCCGACAGCCTGCCGCTGGGCATACGCCAGCGCTTGTCGCTGGCCGTGGCCATGGTGCACAAGCCGGAAATGCTGATCCTTGACGAGCCCACGTCCGGCGTCGACCCCATCGCACGCGACAATTTCTGGCGCCTGATGATCGAGCTGGCGCGGCGCGACCACGTCACCATTTTCATTTCCACCCACTTCATGAACGAGGCCGAGCGCTGCGACCGCATCTCGCTGATGCATGCGGGGAAAGTGCTGGTCAGCGATGCGCCGGCCGAACTGGTGCGCAAGAAGGGCGCGCCTTCGCTGGAAGCGGCTTTCATCGCCTACCTGGAAGAGGCGGGCGGCGGCACGGCAGCGGCGGCAGTGGAGGACACACCGGCGCGGGAAGCTGCAGTTCAGGCGCCGCAGCAGGAACACCGGCGCAGCCGCTTCAGCCTGGGCCGCATGCTCAGCTACATGTGGCGCGAGACGCTGGAATTGCGCCGCGATCCCGTGCGCCTGACCCTGGCGCTGGGTGGCTCCGTGCTGCTGCTGTTCGTCATCGGCTTCGGCATCAGCCTCGATGTGGAAGACTTGAGTTACGCGGTGCTCGACCACGACCAGACCACGTTGAGCCAGAATTACACGAACAACCTGGCCGGCTCGCGCTATTTCATCGAGCGAGCACCCCTGCGCGACTACGCCGATATCGACAAGCGCATGCGCAGCGGTGAACTGTCGCTGGCCATCGAAATCCCGCCCGGCTTCGCGCGCGACGTGCAGCGCGGCGCTCCCGCCCAGGTGGGCGCGTGGATCGACGGCGCCATGCCGATGCGCGCGGAAACCGTGCAAGGCTACGTGCAGGGCATGCACCAGCTGTGGCTGGCGGACCAGGCCCTGCACCGCTATGGCGTCACAATGAGCAATCCCGTCGCCATCCAGACGCGCTTTCGCTACAACCCCGACGTGAAAAGCCTGCCCGCCATGGTGCCGGCCGTGATTCCCTTGCTGCTGCTGATGCTGCCGGCCATGCTGGCGGCGCTGTCCGTCGTGCGCGAAAAGGAACTGGGGTCCATCATCAACCTGTACGTGACGCCCGTCACGCGCCTGGAATTCTTGCTCGGCAAGCAGGTGCCGTATGTGGCGCTGGCCATGTTCAACTTCCTTCTCATGGCGCTGCTGGCCGTCACCGCCTTTGGCGTGCCGGTCAAGGGCAGCCTGGCGGCCCTGATCGGCGCCACCTTCATCTTCAATATCTGCGCCACCGGCATCGGCCTGTTCGCCTCGACGTTTACGCGCAGCCAGATCGCGGCCCTGTTCGTGACCATGATCGGCACCATGATCCCGGCCATCCAGTTTTCCGGCCTGCTCAACCCCGTCTCGTCGATGGAGGGCGTGGGCAAAGCCATCGGCCTGATGTACCCGGCCACGCACATGCTCAATATCAGCCGGGGCGTGTTCAACAAGGCGCTGGGGTTGGGCGACCTGCACGCCTCGTTCTGGCCGTTGATCGTGGCGATACCCGTGATCCTCGGCGTGACCGTGGCGCTGTTGAAGAAGCAGGAGAGTTGACATGCGCCACCTTGAAAATATCTACCGCCTGGGCGTGAAGGAAATCTGGAGCCTGATCCGCGATCCGATGATGCTGATCCTGATCCTCTACACGTTCACTTTGGCGATCTACGTGGCCGCCACGGCCAAGCCGGAAACCCTGCACATGGCGTCGATCGCCATCGTCGACGAGGATGGCTCGCCCCTGTCCGGGCGCATCGCCTCGGCCTTCTTCCCGCCCCAGTTCACGCCGCCGGCCATGATCAACCAGAGCCAGGTCGACGCGGGCCTGGACGCGGGCCAGTACACCTTCGTGCTGACGATCCCGCCCAAGCTGCAGGCCGACGTGCTGGGCGGACGCCAGGCGGAATTGCAGCTGAACGTGGACGCCACGCGCATGAGCCAGGCCTTCAGCGGCAGCGGCTACATCCAGCAGATCGTCGCCGGCGAAATATCGGAATTCGCCAAGCGCTACCGGGGCGCAACCGTCTCGCCCGTGGAGCTGGTGATGCGCGCGCGCTTCAATCCGTCGCTGAGCCAGGCCTGGTTTGGCTCGCTGATGGAGCTCATCAACCAAGTGACGATGCTGTCGATCATCCTCACCGGCGCGGCGCTGATACGCGAACGTGAACACGGCACCATCGAGCACTTGCTGGTGATGCCCGTGACGCCGGCCGAAATCATGCTGGGCAAGGTCTGGTCGATGGGCCTCGTGGTGCTGCTGGCCGCCGCCCTGTCGCTGAACCTCGTGGTGCGCGGCATGCTGCACGTCCCGATCGAGGGCTCGATCGCGCTGTTCCTGTGCGGCGCGGCCCTGCACCTGTTCGCCACGACGTCGATGGGCATTTTCCTCGCCACCGTGGCGCGCAGCATGCCGCAGTTCGGCATGCTCTTGATCCTCGTGCTGCTGCCGCTGCAGATGCTGTCGGGCGGCAGCACGCCGCGCGAAAGCATGCCGCAACTGGTGCAGAACATCATGCTGATCGCCCCGACCACGCATTTCGTCGAATTGAGCCAGGCGATTTTGTACCGGGGCGCCGGCATCGATGTGGTGTGGAAACCGTTCCTGGCCCTGCTGGCCATCGGCACGGCGCTGTTCACGTTTGCCCTTGCCCGTTTTCGCAAGACCATCAGCCAGATGGCGTAGCCCCCGCGCCGGAATGGTCCGGCGTGTGTTTGCATGAAAAGGATAGCCATGAAGACCGAAGCTGCACCATTTTTTTCCGCCGGCGGCTTGCCGTCGCTGGGCGTGCTGGGCGACTATGCGCGCGACTCGTGGCAGCGCATCGTGCTGTACGCGGACGTGATGCGCCGGCGCGGCAACCAGTACCAGGAACACATGGCCGAGGAAGTGCCGAACGTGCTGGACTTCCCCGCCGAACTGGTGATGTCGGGCCTGGAGCTGCCGCGCCCCGTCAACTACGGCCTGGCGCGCATTCTGACGCCCGATGCGCCCGAACCTGATCCATCGAAACGCCCATTCGTCGTCGTCGATCCGCGCGCGGGACACGGTCCCGGCATCGGCGGCTTCAAGGCTGAGAGCGAGATCGGCGTGGCCCTGCGCGCCGGCCATCCATGCTACTTCATCGGCTTCCTGCCCGATCCCGTGCCGGGACAGACGGTGGAAGACGTGATGCACGCCGAGGCGGCCTTCCTGGAAAAAGTCATCGCCCTGCATCCGCTCAGCGAGGGGAAACCCGTCGTCATCGGCAATTGCCAGGCGGGCTGGCAAATCCTCATGACGGCGGCCATGCGCCCGGAATTGTTCGGTCCCATCATCGTGGCCGGCGCGCCCGTCTCGTACTGGGCCGGCTGGCATGGCCGCAATCCGATGCGCTACGCGGGCGGCCTGATGGGCGGTAGCTGGGCCACGGCGCTGGCGGGCGACCTGGGCAACGGCCGCTTCGACGGCGCCAGCCTGGTGCAGAATTTCGAGAAGCTGAACCCGGCCAACACCCTGTGGAGCAAGCAGTACAACTTGTACGCGAACATCGACACGGAAGCGCCCCGTTACCTGGAATTTGAAAAATACTGGGGCGGCCACGTCTTCCTCAACGACGTCGAGATGCAGTACATCGTTGACAATCTGTTTATCGGCAACCGCCTGGCCACGGCCGAATTGATCACCTCCGACGGCGTGCGCCTGGACTTGCGCAATATCCGTTCGCCCATCGTCGTGTTCTGCTCGAACGGCGACAACATCACGCCGCCGCCGCAGGCCCTGGGCTGGATCACGGACCTGTACCGCGACGACAAGGACGTGCTGATGCACGACCAGACCATCGTCTACGCCGTGCATGACAGCATCGGCCACCTGGGCATTTTCGTGTCGGCCAAGGTGGGGCACAAGGAACACCAGAAATTCGCCAGCAATATCGACCTGATCAACCTGCTGCCGGCCGGTATCTACGAAGCGCGGATCGTCGACAAGACGCCCGATACGCCGAACGCGGACCTGGCCAGCGGCGACTACGTGTTGCAGGTCGAGCACCGCGGCATCGACGACGTGCGCGCCATTGTGCAACCGAGCGTGGAAAACGACCGCAAATTCGCCGCCGCCGCGCGCGTGTCCGAGGTGAATCTGGCCCTGTACCGCACGTTTGCGCAGCCGTGGGTGCGCGCCATGGTCACGCCGCAGACGGCGCGCTTCCTGCAGCTCGCGCATCCGCTGCGCGTGTCGTACGAGCGCTGGACGGACCACAATCCGCTGGCCAGGCTGGTGGCCAGGGAAGCGGAAAAAGTGCGCGCCCAGCGTCAGCCGGTGGCGCCCGATAATCCGCTGCTGGCCATGCAGGAGGCCGTCTCCGGCGCCATCATGGCGGGCTTGAACGGCTGGCGCGACTGGCGTGACATGGTGCAGGAAACGACCTTCGACCTGGTGTACGGTTCGCCCCTGGTGCAGGCGCTGACGGGACAAGCCATCGGCGACACGACGCCGCCGCGCCCCCATCCCGGCATCTCGCCCGAGCATTGCGAATACGTGCGCTGCGAAACGCGCAAGATGGACGAGGACATGCAGCGGGGCGGCCTGGTGGAAGCGGCCGTGCGCGCGCTGTTCTACATCTACCGCTTCCGCATGATCGCCGACGAACGCAGGGTCAACCTGGCCCTCAAACTGATCAAGCCGCAATACCGGCAGGATGTCGGCATGGAGGAATTCCGCGCTATCGTGCGCCAGCAGGCACGCCTGATGCTGCATGATTTCGACGCCGCCATCGCCGCCTTGCCGGCCTTGCTGTCGCGCGCCGATCCAGATGACATCGGCGCGCTGGCCGAATGGCTGCAGCAAGTGCTGCAAGTACCCGAAGCGCCGACGCCGGACGAGGAAGCGAGCCTGCTGCAGATGCTGGACGTCTTCGACCGCGCGGTCAAGGCGCAGTCTCCGGCAGTGGGCGCATCTGAAGTCGCACCCCAGTCTGGCCCCAAAGCCAAACCGGCCAAACACATTACCCCTGCATAGAAGACCACGATGACTACTCCTCAAGACGATGATCTGAATATCGTACGCAACCGCACCTTCGACCAGATCGCCGTCGGCGACACGGCCAGCATCACGCGCACCCTGAGCATGGACGATATCGCCCTGTTCGCGGTGATGTCGGGCGATGACAACCCGCAGCACCTCGATACGGAATTTGCCGCCGCCACCCGCTACGAGGGCGTGATCGCCCACGGCATGTGGGGCGCGGCCCTCATTTCCGCCGTGCTGGGCACGCGCCTGCCCGGCGCCGGCACCGTCTACACGGGCCAGACCTTGCGCTTTTTGCAGCCCGTGCGCGTGGGCGATACCCTGGCCATCAGCGTCACCGTCACGGCGCTCGAGCCGCGCAACCGCCACGTGACCCTCGCTTGCCGCTGCGTCAACCAGCATGGTGCCGTGGTGCTCGATGGCGAGGCGCAGGTGATCGCGCCGGCCGAGCAGATCGAACGGGCGCGCGCCACCTTGCCCGAAGTGCGCCTGCATAACGGCGACGGCACGCGGCGCCTGCTCGAGCACGCGCGCACCCTGGGCCCGATCAGGGTGGCCGTGATCCACCCTTGCGATGAACTGAGCCTGTCAGGCGCGCTTGACGCCTACGCGGCCGGCCTGATCACGCCCGTGCTGGTGGCGCCGCGCGCGCGCCTGGAAGCCGTGGCGCTGGAAGCGGGGCTGAGCCTGGATGGCATCGCCATCGAGGACGTCGAACATAGCCATGCCGCCGCCGCGCGCGGCGCCGAACTGGCGGGCAAGGGCGAAGTGGAAGCCTTGATGAAGGGCAGCCTGCACACGGATGAACTGATGTCGGCCGTGCTGTCGGCCAGCGCCGGCCTGCGCACCAAGCGCCGCATCAGCCACTGCTTCCTGATGCAGACGCCCGCGTATCCGCGCCCCTTCATCATCACGGATGCGGCCATCAATATCGCGCCGAACCTGGCCATGAAGGCCGACATCGTACGCAACGCCATCGACCTGGCGCACGTGATCGGCGTAGCCTGCCCGCGCGTTGCCATCCTGGCCGCCGTGGAAACGGTGAATGCGGACATGCCGGCGACCCTGGACGCGGCCGCCCTGTGCAAGATGGCCGACCGTGGCCAGATCACGGGCGCGATCCTCGACGGCCCGCTGGCTTTTGATAACGCCGTGTCGATCGCCGCCGCCACCGTCAAAGGCATCGTCTCGGAAGTGGCGGGTCGTGCCGACATCTTGCTCGTGCCCGACCTGGAAAGCGGCAACATGCTGGCCAAGCAGCTCGAATACATGGGCGACGCGGACAGCGCCGGCATCGTGCTGGGCGCGAAAATTCCCGTCATCCTCACCAGCCGCGCCGACTCGCGCGCCAGCCGCATCGCCTCGTGCGCCATCGCCGTGATGCTGGCCAAGCATTACCGGAGCACGCCGCCATGAACGCAGCAGTCCAACATGCCGATGTCACCCTGATCCTGGTGCTCAATTGCGGCTCGTCGAGCATCAAGTTCGCCCTGTTCGAGCAGGCGGGCGGCGTGCTGCCGCAGCAGGCGCAATGGAGCGGCAAGGTCGAAGGCATCGGCCGTGAAAACGCCACGTACCGCGCCGGCGGCCTGCCGGCAGTCGCCTTGCAGCTCGATGCGACGCAGCCGCATCACGCGGCCCTCGAATACATCCGCGCGCAAGTCGTGGCGCAGCTGGATGGGCGCCCGCTGCGCGCCGTGGCGCACCGCGTGGTGCACGGCGGCAGCAAGTATTTCGCCCCCGTGCGCATCGATTTCACCGTGCTGGCCGACCTGAAAAGTTATGTGCCGCTGGCGCCCCTGCACCAGCCGTTCGCGCTGGAGGCGATCGAGGTGCTGCTCGAATCGCGCCCCGACATCGCCCAGGTGGCGTGCTTCGACACGGCCTTCCACCACACGGTGCCGCAGGTCGAGCAGATGCTGGCCCTGCCTTACGACGCGTGGGAGCGGGGCTTGCGCCGCTATGGCTTCCACGGTCTGTCGTACGAATACCAGTCGCTGGTGCTGGAGCAGCGCTTCGGTCCAGTCGCGCGCGGCAAGGTCATCGTGGCCCACCTCGGCAGCGGCGCCAGCCTGTGCGCCATGGACAATTTGCACAGCGTGGCCACCACCATGGGTTTTTCCGCGCTCGACGGCCTGATGATGGGCACGCGCTGCGGTTCGCTCGATCCGGGCGCCGTCATCTACCTGATGGAGATCGAAAAGCTGTCGCTGGAAAAAGTGGCGCACGTGCTGTACCACGAGTCGGGCTTGCTGGGCGTGTCGGGCGTGTCGGCCGACCCGCCGGTGTTGCTGGCGCAGCAGGACCGGCAGGATGCCACGGGCGAGCGCATCCGCGCTGCGCTGGCTTTGTATATCCGCCGCATCGTGCGCGAAATCGGCGCCCTGACGGCCGTGCTGGGGGGGCTGGACATGCTGGTGTTTACGGCCGGTATCGGCGAGCACAGCGCCGAGCTGCGCCAGCGCATCTGCGACGAGCTGGGGTTTATCGGCCCCGTGCTCGACGGGGAGGCGAATGCGCGTAACGCCAGCCGCATTTCCACCGATGCCAGCCGCATCGTGGTGGGCGTGGAGCCGGCCAACGAGGAGTGGGTGGCTGCCCGCCACGCGGCCCTGGCCGTGGGCGCATGAGGATATGAGGCCTGCATCGCACCCAATGGGGAATTTGCCGAATTGCACATATTTTCCGTTGAGTGCGCTAACGCACTGTGTGGTTTGCCAGATATCTTTACTATGAAGTCATGCCATTGCGCTACATCAAGAAACAGCGCGATGCCTGGCAAATTTTGAACATTTTGCCCGCCTTTAGTAAGAATAAAATTAAACCATATTGAAAGGTCTCATCATGAACAAATTACTCGCCACCCTGATCGCTACCCTGTTTGCCACCGCTGCCATCGCGCAAACGGCGCCAGCTACCCCAGCCGTTGCCAGCGCCCAGGCGTCTGCGCAGCATGACATCAACAAGGCTGCCAACAAGGAAGCCAAAGTCGATGCCAAGGCCGACGCCAACGTCGCCAAGGCCGAAATGAAGGCCGACGAAAAGAAAGCCGACGCTCAGCACAAGGCAAATAAAACCAAGGCCAAGGCCCACGATAAAGTGGTCGACGCTGATCCGGAAGACAAGATGAAGGCGCAAGCCAAGGCTGACAAGGCCGCTGCCAAAGCCGATGCGAAATCGCACAAGGCCGCCGTGAATGCGGATGCCAAAGTGGCCAAGGAAAAAGTGGAAGCTAACCAGGATAAAGCCATCGCCGCCACCAAGACGGAAGAAGCCAAGGCCAAGGCCGACGCTGAAGTCAAGGCTGCCGCCGCCAAGTAATGCACCGTTTGCGGGCCACGGCCTGCAAGCCCCCAAAGACAGCTTCGGCTGTCTTTTTTTTCGTCCGCCACTTTTCCCTGGCCCCGCTTGCCAGTCTTGATCTTGCGCAAATGCTCCTCTTTTCGCCGTGCCATAGTGAATTGGCACACAGACGAAGGAGACATCATGAGCACCGTTAAAACGAAAAAAACGCCTGCCACCGGTTCGGCGGAAGGCGCGCCAGCCATGTCCGCCACGCAGTCCATGCCGGTTGAAGGCGACATGCAGGCCGGCGCCGATGCGGCGGGCGGCGACGCCATGCCGGGGCAGCGCCTGGGCGTGTCGTATGCGGACCAGGCGGCGCTCGCCCAGGGCGCGACGGCCGCGAATGGCGGCGACATGCCGGGCGGCGGCATGCAGCAGGCATCGCAGGCCATGGCCGGCGCCAGTTGCATGCAGGTGGGAGGTGGCGGCGGCATGGGGGGCGATGGTGGCGGGAGTGGCGGCATGGGTGGTGATGGAGGACAGGGCGGCGGGCAGGGCGGCGGCACCCCGCAGACGCGCACCTGCGCCACGATGGACGTGCATCGCCGCCTGCTCACAGAAGATCCGGCGTACGCGAACGTGCGCGCCGATATCGAAAACCTGGCCGGACTGTACGAGGGCGACGGCAGCATTGCCGGGCGTGCCGGCGTGACCCACATCCCGGTGGTCGTGCACGTGGTGTGGAATACGGCCGCGCAGAATATCTCGGATGCGCAGGTCGCCAGCCAGATCGATGTGCTCAATCGCGACTTCCGGCGCGTCAATCCGGACGTTAACAGCACGCCGGCGCCGTTCTTGCCGCTGACGGCTGATGCGCGCGTGGAGTTTGCGCTGGCCACGACCGATCCGCATGGCGCGGCCACCAGCGGCATCGAGCGGCGTCAGACGACGGTGGCCTCGTTTGGCGCGGACGATGCCGTCAAGTCGCAGGCGACGGGCGGCATGGATGCCTGGCCGGCCGACAGCTACCTGAATATCTGGGTCTGCCAGCTCGGTGGCGGCTTGCTCGGTTACGCGCAGTTTCCCGGCGGCCCGGCCGCCACCGATGGCGTGGTGATACTGCAATCGGCCTTTGGCACGACGGGCACGGCGGCGCCGCCGTTTCACCTGGGGCGCACGGCCACGCATGAAATCGGCCACTGGCTGAACCTGAACCATATCTGGGGCGACGACGGCACCGGGTGCTCGGGCACGGACAACGTGTCCGACACGCCGAACCAGGGCGGGCCGAACACGGGCCAGCCCTCGTTTCCCCAGGTGTCGTGCAATAACGGGCCGAATGGCGACATGTTCATGAACTACATGGATTACGTCGACGATCCCGCCATGTTCATGTTCACGGCAGGTCAGGTGGCGCGCATGCAGGCTTGCCTCGATGGCCCGCGTGCCAGCATCGGCACGGGCGGGACGGGCGCAGGCGCTACGCCGCGCCAGAGTTCTTCCCCCGTCGTGGCCTGGGGCGCAAGCCGCCTCGACGTCTTCGTGGTGGGCACCGACCGCGCGCTCTTCCACAAGGCCTGGAATGGTACGGCCTGGGCGCCGTCCGTCACCGGCTATGAAGCGCAGGGCGGCATTTGCACCAGTGCGCCGCAGGTGGTGTCGTGGGGGCCGAACCGGCTCGACGTGTTCGTCACGGGCACCGACAGCGGCTTGTTCCACAAATGGTGGAACGGCACGGCCTGGGGACCGTCTCTGACCGGCTATGAAGCGATGGGCGGCCTGTGCGTGGGCGACCCGCGCGCCGTGGCCTGGGGCCCGAACCGCCTCGACGTGTTTGTCGTCGGCACGGACCGCGGCCTGTATCACAAGTGGTGGAACGGGTCCGCCTGGGGGCCATCCTTGACGGGCTATGAAGCCATGGGCGGTCTGTGCCTGGGGCAGCCGGAAGCCGTGGCCTGGGGGCCGAACCGCCTCGATGTCTTCGTCGTCGGCACGGACCGGGCCCTGTACCACAAGTGGTGGGACGGCACGGCCTGGGGACCGTCGCTGACGGGCTATGAACGCCTGGGCGGCATCTGCACCTCGTCGCCGAGGGCCGTGGCGTGGGGACCGAACCGCCTCGACGTCTTCGTCACGGGTACCGACGGCGCGCTGTACCATAAATGGTGGGATGGCGCGAAATGGGGGCCTTCCAACGATGGTTTCGAACGCCTGGGCGGTGTCTGCGTGGGCGAGGTGGAAGCCGTGTCGTGGGCGCCCAACCGGCTCGACCTGTTCGTCATCGGCACGGATAGCGCCCTGTATCACAAGGCGTGGAATGGCACGGCCTGGGCACCGTCCCTGACGGGCTTTGAAAACCTGGGCGGCGTGTGCACCTCGCGTCCGCGCGCCACGGCCTGGGCGCCAAACCGCCTCGACGTCTTTGTCACGGGCACGAATGGCGCCCTGTTCCACAAGGCGTGGAACGGCACGGCCTGGTCGCCCTCCGTGACTGGCTATGAAAACCTGGGCGGCGTGGTATCGTGTTTCTGAGGGAGGGATCGCCATGCATGGCATGACAACGGCACTGCCCAGCGGTAGCTGGACGCACTCGTTCGAGGAGGATGCGGACGGCATCGAGGTGTACCGGCCCACGGCCACGTTCGCCTTTCCTCCCAGCCGCAAGGGGCGCAAGGTGCTGGAATTCGGCGCGCCCGCCGGCGCCATGGCGCAAGGGGCTGCGACCTTGACGTCGATGGCGCCCGGCCCCGACGACCGGCCCCGCGCCGGCCCCGTGTCCCGGCTGGTGCCCCTGGGCATGGGCCGCTATGCGCTCGGTGATGGCGCCGGCGCGCAAGACGTGATCGACATCGTCGAAGCGACGCCCGAGGTGCTGCGCCTGTCGCGGCGCTAAGGCTGGCCGCGCAGCTTGTGCGCGAGCGCCGTGCGGTTGCCCACGTCCAGTTTCTGGTAAATCGCATGCAGCTGGTTGCGCACGGTGGCCGGCGACTTCCCCAGTTCCCTGGCGATGCTTTTATACGGCAAGCCTTCGGCCGCCATGGCAGCCACCAGCCGCTCGGCCGGGGTCAAACGCTGCATGGCGCCGTGCCTGAAAATTGACTTGTCATCGCTGTTCTCCTGTCCGGGGGCGGCATGCCGGTGACATGCCTGCAGGGATAACGGGGACGCGGCGCGTATTTGTAAAACTATTTGTAAAACTATTTTTCCCGCGGTGATGGGCGAAAAAAAAGACAGGCGAACCTGTCTTTTTTGTATGGCGCGATGCCGGTCAGCCGATGGCTGCCATGGACACAGGTTTCAGCTTGGCCGCCAGCGCCTTGCCTTTCTTCGAACGCTTGCCGAAGTGGTCGGCCAGGGCCGTGGCGCCCAGCGATGCATCCTGCGGTTTCGACGCCCGGCCGATGCCCGAGACCACCACGCCGCGCTGCGTGATCGGTTGCACGGCCAGCAGCTTGTCCTTGGTATCGAGGTCGATCAGCTTGACGCCGGTGCCGCCCTTGGAGAGGGTCTTCATCTCATCGAGGCCGAACACCAGCAGACGCGCGCCTTCCGTCAGGCAGGCCAGGGCGCTGGCTGTCTCGGCGATGACCTTCGGTTCGAGCGGCACGTCGCCGTCGTCCAGGGTGATGAAGGCCTTGCCGCCTTTCAGACGGCTCGTCATGTCGCCCGCCTTGGCGATGAAGCCGTAGCCGGCGCTCGACGCCAGCAGCAAATTGGTGGCGCCATTGCCCGCAAAGTAGTGCAAGATGCGCACGGCGTTGCCCGGGGTGCCGCCGCTCAGGTCGCACAAGGTCGTGATCGGCACGCCGTCGCCGCGCGCGTTGGGCAGCGCCGAGACGGGAACCGAGTAAATCTTGCCGTTGTTGCCAAAGCCCAGCAGGGTGTCGACCGTGCGGCACTCGAAGGCGCCATGCAGGCTGTCGCCCGCCTTGAAGGTGAACTGCGCCGCATCGTGGCCGATGCCGGTACGCGCGCGCACCCAGCCTTTTTCCGAAATGATGACGGTGACCGGTTCATCGACGACCTTCTGTTCGGCCACTGCTTTCTGCGCTTCCTCGATCAGGGTGCGGCGCGCGTCGCCGAACTGCTTGGCGTCCGCTTCGATTTCGCGGATGATGGCGCGCTTCATCGAGCCCGGGTTGTCGAGCAGGTCTTGCAGCGATTTTTCTTCCTTGCGCAGCTCGGCCAGCTCCTGCTGGATCTTGATCGTTTCCAGGCGCGCCAGCTGGCGCAAACGGATTTCCAGGATGTCGTCGGCCTGGCGTTCGGACAGATTGAACGCGTCGATCAGGGCCGCCTTCGGTTCATCCGAATTGCGGATGATCTGGATCACCTTGTCGATATTGAGCAGGATCGCTTCGCGCCCTTCCAGGATATGGATGCGGTCCTTGACCTTGCCCAGTTTGTAGCCGGTGCGGCGCGTGACGGTTTCGAAGCGGAAGTCGATCCACTCGCGCAGGATGTCGCCCAGGCCTTTCTGGCGTGGACGGCCGTCGCCGCCTATCATCACCAGGTTGATCGACGTCGACGATTCCAGCGAGGTGTGCGCCAGCAGCATCAGCATGAATTCCGTCTGGTCCTGGTTCTTCGACTTCGGCTCGAACACGAGGCGCACGGGCGCGGCGCGGCCCGATTCGTCGCGGATGGTGTCGAGCGAATTGAGGATCAGCGCCTTCAGGGCCACCTGGTCCGGCGACAGCGCCTTCTTGCCCAGCTTGATCTTCGGATTCGTCAGTTCTTCGATTTCTTCCAGCACTTTTTGCGACGAGGTGCCAGGCGGCAGTTCCGTCACGACGGCTTGCCACTGGCCGCGCGCCAGTTCCTCGATCTTCCAGCGCGCGCGCACCTTCATGCTGCCACGGCCGCTCGCGTACATGTCCTGGATCTGCGACGGCGGCGTGATGATCTGGCCGCCGCCGGGGAAGTCCGGGCCGGGAATGATGGCCATCAGCTCGGCGTGCGTCATCTTCGGATCGCGGATCATGGCGACGGCCGCTTTCGCCACTTCCGCCAGGTTGTGCGACGGGATTTCCGTCGCCAGGCCCACGGCAATGCCGGAGGCGCCGTTCAGCAGCACCATCGGCAGGCGCGCCGGCAGCAGCTTCGGTTCTTCCGTCGAGCCGTCGTAGTTGGGCTGGAAGTCCACCGTGCCCATGCCGATTTCATCCATCAGCAGCTTGGCGATCGGCGTCAGACGCGCTTCCGTGTAACGCATGGCCGCCGCGCCGTCGCCGTCGCGCGAGCCGAAGTTGCCCTGGCCATCGATCAGCGGGTAGCGCAGCGAGAAATCCTGCGCCATGCGCACCAGCGCGTCGTACACGGACTGGTCGCCGTGCGGATGCAATTTACCGAGCACGTCGCCGACCACGGCCGCCGATTTGCGGGGCTTCGCGGTGGAATTGAGACCCAGCTCGTTCATCGCATACAGGATGCGGCGCTGCACGGGCTTCTGGCCGTCGCAGACGTCGGGCAGGGCGCGGCCCTTCACGACGGAGATGGCGTAATCGAGATAGGCGCGCTCGGCAAAGGTGGACAGGGTCAGCGCTTCGCCGTCGAATACCGGTTCATCCGGCTCGATCGGCTCAGGCTGGGCATCGTCAAATAAATTGGTTTGTGTGGACATGGCGCTTGTTTCGGTGTTGAGTGGTTGCGGTTGAATTCGTGGGGCTGATTATGACAGCCGGGATTTGGAAAAGGACTTGCCGTACGTCAGATACATATAGCGCAAGGTCAGATACAGCACGGCCAGGGCCAGCTCGACGCTGTGATGCATCACGGGCATGGCGCGGATGGCGGGGGCATGGCCGGCCAGCACGACGCTGGCGAGGGACGGCACCAGCACGACCGGCCAGATCGTCTTCCATTTGAAATCGGTGGGGGAAAACAGCAAGCCGGCGCACGACCAGGCATACAGCGCGGCGCCGACGAGGGCGGCCGGCAACTGCTGCACATACAGCAAGGACAGCAAGCCCGCACAGCCGATCAGCCATGCGGCGCGCAGGCGGGGCAAGAGCGATTCGCGCCAGCCGCAATCGCCATACAGGCCGGTGGCGCAGCGCAAGGCCAGGGCCGCCAGGCAAAACATCAGCGGCATGGCATCGCCGATGGCCAGCGCCGACGGGCCTTTGCCGCTCATGAACATGGCCGCGAACAGCGATAGGCCCAGACACAGGAGCAGCAGCATGCCATGCAGCAGCTGGCGGTTCATCGCATACGCGAGCAGGGCGGACGCGCACAAGCCGGCGGCGGTGACGAGGCGCATGCTGTCGCTGCGCTCGGGCAGGAACAGCAGCAGTGTCAGCACGAGGTAGGGCGCGATCCAGCCCAGTTGCCGCAAGCCGGGCCGCTGCCACAGCACGGGCAGGCGGTTCTGCAGCGATTCTTGCAGCATGTCGAGTTGCGCAAACAGGGGCGCCGGCCAGCGCAAGGCATGCATGGCCAGCAGGGCAAAGGCCAGCGCCTGGAAGCCCAGCAGGCTGGCATAGGCGGCCGTGTCGCCGAGCTTGAAGCCGGCCGCATCGAGCACGCCCGCGAGCATGAAGTGCAGCACGAAACCGAGGCCGCCCGAGGCCAGCGCCGTCTGCTTGAAGTAGCGCTTGGCATGGACGGCGTGTTCCCATCGTTCGAACAGGTCCGTATCGAGGTTGTAAGCGAGCATCTCGCCGTGCTGCCAGCGTATCGCATGCAGCAGTTCGCGCAGTTGCAGCGTGAATTTTTGGTCGAACAGCTGGCGCGCGTAGGCCGAAGGCGGCTGTTGCGACATGATGCAGTCCAGGCCTGGGTAGCTGTCGCGGTTGTCGCTGAAATGGGCGAACGAGCGGTCGGCCCGGTAGCGCTGCACTGCGCTGCGCACCAGATCCCCATGGCTGCGCGCCAGGTAGGAAAAATCGCGGTCCCAGCCCAGTTGCTCGAACAGGGCCTGGCGCAGCGACAGGTCATAGCCGGCGCTGGCGCAGTAGCGCAGCGCGCATAGCTCGAATTCCTCGCGTACGTCGAGGTTGAGCATGGCGTCGTCATGCAGGATGCCGGCCAGTACCTCGCTGCCATCCGCGTGCCGCGACTGTTCCAGGAATGCCTGCCACAGGCTGGCCGCTTCCTGCGCCGGATCGATGGCGACCACGCCCCATAGTTCCGGCGGCGGTGCGGGCTCCTGGGCAATGACGCCCCACAGTTCCGCAGGCGCCTCCTGCGCTTCCTGCGCGGGTTCGTCGATGACGCCCCACAGCTCGGCCGGTTCCATGGGCGGCGCTTCTGGCGCTGCCGCTTTGGCTTCGACTTCGGCTTCGGCCGCTTGCGCTTCCGGGAACTCCTCGGCAAACAGGTGGGCATGGCGCAGCGCGTATTCATACGCGTCGCGCAGTTCCTGGAAGGCGGCCGGATCGTCCTCGGGACGCGTCACCTTCAGGCGCTTCGCATACGCGCGCTTGAGGGCGCGCTCGTCGCCGGTCGGCTCCGTGCCCAGGATTGCCCACAGGCTGCGCTGTCCGTTGTCCATGCCGCCGTCCATTTACAGGAAGCTCTCGCTCTCGACCTGGCGCAACACGTCATCCAATGCCTGGCGCGCCTTGCGGATGGTGTTCGGGTCCTGCGTTTCCAGCGCGGCCTGGAAGTTGGCCGTGTGCGCCGCCAGGTACTGGCGCACGTCGCCCAGAGACTGTTCGTACAGGCGGTCGGCGCGCGTGACCAAGGTACGGTTTTCCAGCTGCTCGCGCGGGTGGATCTTCAGGTCGGCCAATTCCGCAAAGCGCTGCTCGATCTGTTCCGGCGTCATCACGCCCGCGTTGTCGCTGATGATCATCTTGTGGCGTTCCTGCGTGGCCAGCACCGTCACTTCCGCTTCCAGCACGCCGCTGATGTCATAGGTGAAGCGCACGTCGATGCCGATCTCGCCCGCCTTTTTCGCGGGGATCGGAAAGCTGATCTTGCCGAGGAAAACATTGTCGGCCACCAGGCGCGATTCGCCCTGGAAGATCGCCACGTTGATTTCCTTCTGGTTGTCGTGGATGGTGGTGATGTTTTCCGTGCGCGAGACGGGCACCACGGAATTGCGCTCGATGATGGGCAGGTAATGCCCGCCTTCATACTGGTTCGCGCCGACCTGGCGCGAAATGGAAATGCCCAGCGAGTACGGCGCCACGTCCGTCATGACCACTTCGTCGAGGGCCGCGTCGCGCATTTTCAGGCCCGCCTGCACGGCGGCGCCCAGCGCCACGGCTTCGTCCGGGTCCAGGTGAATGGCGGGGAAGCGGCCGAACATGCGCGAGACGAGCTTGCGCACCAGCGGCATGCGCGTGGCGCCGCCGGCCAGCACCACTTCATTCAATTCCGCGGCGCGGATGGTGGCGTCGCGCAGCGCCCGTTCCACGGGCAGGCGCAGGCGGGCCAGCAGCGGCTCGCACAATTGCGCCAGCTTGTCTTCGCCGATCTCCCAGCTGTACTCCCTGTCCTGGTAGCGCGTGGCCATGCGCACGGACGGCTGCTCCGACAGCAAACGCTTGACGCGCTCGGCCTCATCGCGCAGCAGCTGCTGCTGGCGCGGGTCGAGCAGGCGGCTGCCGACGGCGTCGCGCAAGCCGCTGCCTTCCATGAAAGCGTCGACCAGCACGGTAACGAAGTCTTCGCCGCCCAGAAAATTGTCGCCGGCCGAGGCGCGCACTTCCATCACGCCTTCGAACAGCTCCAGGATCGACACGTCGAAGGTGCCGCCGCCCAGGTCGAAGACGAGGAATTTGCTTTCCTGTTCCTTGTCGCGGATGCCGTAGGCCAGCGCGGCGGCCGTTGGTTCGTTCAGCAACCGCTCCACGCGCAAGCCCGCCAGTTGGCCGGCGATGCGCGTGGCCTTGCGCTGCGCATCGCTGAAATACGCGGGCACGGTGATGATGGCTTCCTCGACCTTGTGGCCGAGGAAGGCTTCGGCATCTTCCTTCAGCGCGCGCAGCACCATCGACGACAGCTCTTCCGGACGGAATTGCTGCGTGCCGAGGGTGATCTTCTTTTCACTGCCCATGTAGCGCTTGAAGACGGCCGCCGTCAGTTGCGGGTGCGTCTGCAGGCGTTCGCGCGCGGCGCGGCCCACCAGTACGGTGCCGTCGTCATCGATGCTGACGCACGATGGCGTCAGGTGTTCACCGAGCGCATTCGGGATGATGGAAGCCTTGCCGTCGCGCCAGATGGCGACCAGGCTGTTGGTGGTGCCCAGGTCGATGCCGATGATCATCAGATATCCGCCTCCGCCTCATTGCCGTGTTCCTCGATCCAGGCGCGGCGTCCGGCCGCTTCGCCCTTGCCCATCAACATATTGAAGCGCGAGGCCGAGGCCATGTGGTCGACTTCACCGAGCGTGACGGGCAGCAAACGGCGCGTGTCCGGGTTCATCGTCGTTTCCCACAGCTGTTCGGCGTTCATCTCGCCCAGGCCCTTGAAGCGCGAGATCGACCAGGCGCCCTGTTTCACGCCTTCCTTGCGCAGCTTGTCCTCGATGGCCACCAGTTCTCCGTCGTCGAGCGCATAGATCTTCTGCATCGGCTTCTTGCCGCGTGCCGGCGCGTCCACGCGGTACAAGGGCGGGCGGGCGATGCAGATGTGGCCCTTGTTGATCAGGACGGGGAAGTGCTTGAAGAACAAGGTCAGCAGCAGTACCTGGATGTGCGAGCCGTCCACGTCAGCATCGGACAGGATGCAGATCTTGCCGTAGCGCAGGCCGGACAGGTCGGGTGTATCGCCCACGCTGTGCGGATCGACGCCGATGGCCACGGCGATGTCGTGGATCTCGTTATTGGCGAACAGGCGGTCGCGGTCCGTTTCCCACGAGTTCAAGACCTTGCCGCGCAGGGGCAAAATCGCCTGGAACTCCTTGTCGCGGCCCATCTTGGCCGAACCGCCCGCCGAGTCGCCCTCGACGAGGAACAGTTCATTGCGCGTGATGTCCGACGATTCGCAGTCGGTCAGCTTGCCGGGAAGGACGGCGACGCCCGAGGATTTTTTCTTTTCCACTTTTTGCAGCGAGCGCTGGCGCGACTGCGCCTGCTTGATCACGAGTTCGGCCAGCTTCTTGCCGTAATCGACGTGCTGGTTCAGCCACAGTTCCAGCGGCGGCTTGGTGAAGGTCGAGACGAGGCGCACGGCGTCGCGCGAGTTCAGGCGCTCCTTGATCTGGCCCTGGAATTGCGGGTCCAGCACCTTGGCCGACAACACGAACGAGGCGCGCGCGAACACGTCTTCCGGCAGCAGCTTCACGCCTTTCGGCAGCAGCGAGTGCATTTCGACGAAGTTTTTCACGGCGCCGAACAGGCCGTCGCGCAAGCCCGATTCGTGCGTGCCGCCATTCGAGGTGGGGATCAGGTTGACATACGATTCGCGCACGATGGCGCCTTCTTCCGTCCATGCCACCACCCAGGCCGCGCCTTCGCCTTCGGCAAAGCCTTCCGAGTCCGGGCCCGCGTATTGCGCGCCTTCGAACAGGGGAATCAGGGTTTCGCCATTTGATACCTGCGCCAGCGTTTCGGTCAGGTAGCCGCGCAAGCCTTCCGCGTACTGCCAGGTCTGCGTGTCGCCCGTCTTCGCGTTGGTCAAGGTGACGGTCACGCCCGGCAGCAGCACGGCTTTCGAGCGCAGCAGGCGTTGCAGCTCCGTTTGCGAGATGTTGGGCGAATCAAAATATTTTGCATCGGGCCAGGCCGTGACGCGCGTGCCGGACTTCTTGCCGTCGCGCGGGGCGGGGCGGGAATTCAATGGCTCGATCACGTCCCCATTCGCAAACACCATGTGGTGCAAGCCGTTGCCGTCGCTTTCCTTGCGCCAGACGGTGATTTCCAGGCGCGTGGACAGCGCATTGGTGACGGACACGCCGACGCCGTGCAGACCGCCCGAGAACGCGTAGGCGCCGCCCGAACCCTTGTCGAACTTGCCGCCCGCGTGCAGCCGTGTAAACACGATTTCCACCGTCGGCACACCTTCTTCCGGGTGCAGGCCGACGGGAATGCCGCGGCCATTGTCTTCGACGGTGATGCTGCCATCCGTGTTTTGCGTGACGGCGATATGCGTGCAATGACCGCCCAACGCCTCGTCGGAGGCATTGTCGATCACTTCCTGAATGATGTGCAGCGGATTTTCAGTGCGGGTGTACATCCCCGGGCGCTGCTTGACGGGTTCCAGTCCTTTCAGGACACGGATGGATGATTCGCTGTAGTCGGATGCTGGTTTTTTAGTGGCCATACGTGTTCAAGCTAAGTAAAGACAGTGGTTGGAACGCCAGGCCAGGGCACTGCGGGCGCAATGACAGCGGCGGCGATAACTGTATGAATATACAGTATATCCCGTCCAGCGTCACTGGGGGAGGGCAGTGCGGCAGGCTTGGCGTCCTTGTGCGGACGCTCGCGCATTCTATCTTGATCGGCGGGCAATAGCGCTACTCCAAGGCAACAACAGTGCGCCGCGCGCGTGCTTTTGCGCCAATTGTGATGGATTTTATGCGGTAAAGCCGCCGTTTTTACATCTTGTTTACAGCCGCCTCCCCAGTCTTTACGAATTTTTTAGACCCTTTTGGCTAATCTGCTCACTATCAAAACAAACCTGTGTGAGGGTGGGAATGGATCTCGTGTATCTCGGCTTGATTGCCGTGTTTTTCGTCCTGGCGGCCGGCTTTGCCGTCGCCTGCGACAAATTAGGGAGCGTCAAATGAACGCGTTTTATGTGCTGGGTGCCGTTGTCTCGGCTTGCCTGCTCGTGTACCTGCTGGTGGCGCTGCTGAAGGCGGAGGAACTGTGATGACGACGCAATCGATACTCTTATTGGTGGCCTTCCTGGCCGTGCTGCTGGCCGCCGGCTATCCGCTGGGCCTGTACATGGCCAAGGTGGCCGGCGATGCGCCCGTGCGCGGCCTTGGCTGGCTGCAAAAGCTGGAAAACCTGCTGTACCGCTGGTCCGGCCTGCCCGCCGACAAGGCCATGGGCTGGAAAAGCTATGCCATCGCCCTGATTGTCTTCAATACCGTGGGCGCCGTCTTCGTCTACGGCCTGCAGCGCCTGCAGGGCTTCCTGCCCTTGAATCCGCAGGGACTTGGCGCCGTCAGCCCCGATTCCTCGTTCAATACCACCGTCAGCTTCGTCGCCAACACCAACTGGCAGGGCTACGGCGGCGAACAGACCATGAGCTACCTGACCCAGATGCTGGGCATGGCATGCCAGAACTTCTTTTCGGCGGCCACCGGCATCGCCGTGATCTTCGCGTTGGTGCGCGGCTTCGCCTCGCGCTCGGGCAAATCGATCGGCAATTTCTGGGTCGACCTGGTGCGCTCGACCCTGTACATCCTGCTGCCGCTGTCGCTGGCCCTGTCCATCGTCTTCATGGGCGAAGGCATGATTCAGAATTTTTCCGCCTACAAGGAAGTGACCCTGCTCGACCACGTGTCGTATGAAACGCCGAAAATGACGGCAGACGGCCAGCCCGTGCTGGATGCGGCCGGCAAGCCCGTGATGGAAGCGCAAGTGGCGACGACGCAGACGATCGCCATGGGCCCTGTCGCATCGCAGGAATCGATCAAGCTGCTGGGCACGAATGGCGGCGGCTTCTTCAACGCCAATTCCTCGCACCCGTATGAAAACCCCACCGTGCTGTCGAACTTCCTGCAGATGCTGGCCATCTTCCTCATTCCCGCCGGCCTGTGCTTCACCTTCGGCAGCATGGTGGGCGACATGCGCCAGGGTTGGGCCGTGCTGGCCGCCATGACCCTGATCTTTGTCGTCATGACGGCCGGCGTGATGAGCGCCGAGCAGCAAGCCAATCCGGCCCTGCAAACGCTGGGCGTGGACCAGCAGGCCAGCAGCCTGCAATCGGGCGGCAACATGGAAGGCAAGGAAACGCGTTTCGGCATCAGCTCCTCGACCCTGTTCGCGGCGGTGACGACGGCTGCGTCGTGCGGCGCCGTCAACTCCATGCACGACTCCTACATGCCACTGGGCGGCATGGTGCCGCTGCTGCTGATGCAGTTCGGCGAAGTGATTTTCGGCGGCGTGGGCACGGGCCTGTACGGCATGCTGATGTTCGCCATCCTGGCCGTCTTCATCGCCGGCCTGATGATAGGCCGCACGCCTGAATACCTGGGCAAGAAAATCCAGGCCTATGAAATGAAGATGGTCTCGCTGGCCATCCTGATTACGCCAGCCCTGGTCTTGACGGGTACGGCGATCGCCGTGATGGTCGAACCGGGCAAGATTGGCGTGGCCAATCCGGGCGCGCATGGTTTCTCGGAAATCCTGTACGCCTTCACGTCGGCGGCCAACAACAACGGCAGCGCGTTTGCCGGCCTGTCCGCCAACACGCCGTTCTATAACGTGATGCTGGCGATCGCCATGTGGTTCGGCCGCTTCGGCGTGATCGTGCCCGTGCTGGCGGTGGCCGGTTCGCTGGCGGCCAAGCAGCGCCTGTCGGCCAATGCCGGCACCATGCCCACGCACGGCCCCATGTTCATCGGCCTGCTGATCGGCGTCGTCGTGCTCGTCGGCGTGCTCAATTACGTTCCCGCGCTGGCCCTGGGCCCGATCGTCGAACACCTGCAACTTTTTACAAAATAAGAGGCTACCATGTCACGCACAAGCCTGACCTTGTTTGATTCCGCACTGATTGGCCCCGCCATCGTCGATGCGTTCAAAAAACTCGACCCTCGCACGCAGTGGCGCAGCCCCGTGATGTTCGTCGTCTACGTGGGCAGCATCATCACGACCCTGCTGGCCATCCAAGCCCTCAATGGCCAGGGTGAAGCGCCGTTCGGCTTCATCGTTGCCGTCGCCGTGTGGCTATGGTTTACCGTGCTGTTCGCGAACTTCGCCGAAGCGCTGGCCGAAGGCCGCAGCAAGGCGCAGGCGGCATCGCTGCGCGCCCTCAAGCAGACGGTGATGGCAAAGAAAATGCAAACGCCGAAATACGGTACCTCCTGGCTGCCCACGCCGGCGACCGACCTGCGCAAGGGCATGACGGTGCTGGTCGAAGCCGGCGACGTGATTCCCGCCGACGGCGAAGTGACGGCCGGTGTGGCCTCCGTCGATGAAAGCGCCATCACGGGCGAATCGGCGCCCGTCATCCGCGAATCGGGCGGCGATTTTTCCGCCGTCACGGGCGGCACCCGCGTGCTGTCGGACTGGCTGCTGGTGCGCGTCTCCGTCAATCCTGGCGAAGCCTTCATCGACCGCATGATTGCCATGGTCGAAGGCGCCAAGCGCCAGAAGACGCCGAACGAAATCGCCCTGACGATTCTGCTCGTCGCCCTGTCGATCGTCTTCCTGATCGTCACTGTGACCCTGCTGCCGTATTCGCTGTTTTCCGTGGCGGCGGCCGGCACTGGCACGCCCGTGACGATCACGGTGCTGATCGCGCTGCTCGTGTGCCTGATTCCAACCACCATCGGCGGTCTGTTGTCCGCCATCGGCGTGGCCGGCATGAGCCGCATGATGCAGGCCAATGTGATCGCCACGTCGGGTCGCGCCGTGGAAGCGGCCGGCGACGTGGACGTGCTGCTGCTCGATAAAACGGGCACCATCACACTGGGCAACCGCCAGGCGTCGAGCTTCGTGCCGGCGCCCGGCGTGACGGAGCAGCAGCTGGCCGATGCGGCGCAGCTGGCCTCCCTGGCCGATGAAACGCCGGAAGGGCGTAGCATCGTCGTGCTGGCCAAGCAGAAGTTCAATATCCGCGAACGCGAAATGGCCAGCCTGCACGCCACCTTCGTGCCTTTCACGGCGCAAACGCGCATGAGCGGCGTGGATATCCCGGGCGAGCAGCAGGTGCGCCAGTTGCGCAAGGGCGCGGCCGATTCCATGAAAAAGTACGTGGAAGCGCTGGGCCAGCCGTATCCGGCCGAGGTGGGGCGCGCCGTCGACGATATCGCGCGCCGCGGCAGCACGCCGCTGGTGGTGGTCGACGACGGCCGCGTGATGGGCGCCGTGGAGCTGAAGGATATCGTCAAGGGCGGCATCAAGGAACGCTTCGCGGAATTGCGCCGCATGGGCATCAAGACCGTCATGATCACGGGCGACAACAAGCTGACGGCCGCCGCCATTGCGGCCGAAGCGGGCGTGGACGATTTCCTTGCCGAGGCGACGCCGGAAGACAAGCTGAAACTGATCCGCAGCTACCAGGCCGAAGGCCGCCTGGTGGCGATGACGGGCGACGGCACCAACGACGCCCCGGCGCTGGCGCAGGCCGACGTGGCCGTGGCCATGAACTCGGGCACGCAGGCGGCAAAGGAGGCGGGCAATATGGTCGACCTCGATTCGAACCCGACCAAGCTGCTGGAAATCGTTGAAATCGGCAAGCAGATGCTGATGACGCGCGGTTCGCTGACGACGTTCTCGATTTCGAACGACATCGCCAAGTACTTCGCCATCATCCCGGCCGCCTTCGTGGGTACCTATCCACAGTTAAAGGCGCTGGACATCATGCATTTGGCCAGCCCCGCCTCGGCCATCATGTCGGCCGTGATCTTCAATGCATTGATCATCGTCGTGCTCATTCCGCTGGCGCTCAAAGGCGTGCAATACCGGGCCATCGGCGCGGCCAGCCTGTTGCGCCGCAACCTGCTGATCTATGGCCTGGGCGGCATCGTCCTGCCCTTCATCGGCATCAAGCTGATCGACATGCTGCTGTCCGCACTCAATTTAGTCTAAAGGAACCATCATGAGCACCATCGTACGTCCCGCCCTGGTCCTGTTTGCCGCGCTGACCGTGATCTGCGGCGTCGTCTATCCATTCGCCACGGCCGGCATCGGCCAGCTGGCTTTCAGCGATGAAGTCAACGGCAGTATCGTCGAGCGTGGCGGAAAACCCGTCGGCTCGACCCTGATCGGCCAGTCATTCACCTCGCCCAAGTACTTCTGGGGCCGTCCATCGGCCACCGCGCCGATGGCGAATAACGGCGCCGGTTCGGGCGGCTCGAACCAGGGGCCGACCAATCCGGCCCTGGTGGACGCCGTCAAGGCGCGCATCGCGGCCCTGAAGGAAGCTGACCCGGGCAATCGCAATCCGATTCCCGTCGACCTGGTGACGGCGTCGGGCAGCGGCCTGGATCCTGAAATCAGCCTGGCGGGCGCCCTGTACCAGGCGCCACGCGTGGCCCGTGTGCGCGCCGTGCCGCTGGCGCAGGTGGAAAACGCCATCGCCAAGGTGCAGAAAACCGCGTATATCGGCTTTTTCGGCGAACCGCGCGTCAATGTGCTGGAACTGAATCTGGCGCTCGATGCGGCCGCAAAGTAAGCTGGCAACGGCGCGCAGGTCAGCAAACGTCGGCCTGGGTCGGCGTAGGTCGGCTTAGCGCAGCGTAAGCCGACACCGCCACTGTCCAGGCCAACGATGTTGTCGGATTACGCGCTTGCGCGCTAATCCGACCTACAAAGCCCAAGAAGATTAAAATACAACATGCTCCCCAACGACAGCCAACGCCCCGACCCTGATGCCCTGCTGGCGCAAGTGCAGGCACAGGAAAAGAAAGCCGCGCGCGGCCGGCTGCGCATCTATTTTGGCGCCTCGGCCGGCGTCGGCAAGACCTATGCGATGCTGGCGGCCGCGCGCAAGCTGCTGGCCGATGGCCAGGATTTGCTGGTGGGCGTGGTGGAGACGCATGGGCGCCAGGATACGGCGGCCCAGCTGGACGGTTTGCCCGTGCTGCCCCTGAAGGCCATCGAGTACCGGGGCAAGACCCTGTACGAGTTCGACCTTGACGAAGCGTTGCGCCGCGCGCCGCCTTTGATACTGATGGATGAACTGGCCCACTCGAACGTGGCCGGTTCGCGCCATCCGAAGCGCTGGCAGGATGTCGAGGAATTGCTGGCGGCCGGCATCGACGTGCTGTCCACCGTGAACGTGCAGCACCTGGAAAGCCTGAACGACGTGGTGGGCGGGATCACGGGCGTGCGAGTGGCCGAAACCTTGCCAGACACGGTGTTCGACCGCGCCGACGAAGTGGTGCTGGTCGATATTCCCGCCGACGAACTGCTGCGCCGCCTGAAGCAGGGCAAGGTGTATCAGCCGCTGCAGGCCGAGCGGGCGTCGCAGCATTTTTTCCGCAAGGGCAATCTGATCGCCTTGCGCGAACTGGCCTTGCGCCGCACGGCGGATCGGGTACAGGACGACGTGCAGGCCTACCGCGTCGAAAAATCGATCAACCCCGTATGGAAGACGGGCGCCGCGCTGCTGGCCTGCGTGGGACCGCACGCGGGAGGCGAACACGTGATCCGCAGCACGGCGCGCCTGGCCAGCCAGCTGAATGCGGAATGGCATGCGCTGTACGTGGAAACGCCGCGTTTGCAGCGCCTGCCGGCGGGCCAGCGCGAGCGTATTTTGAAAACCCTGAAACTGGCGCAGGACCTGGGCGCGCGCACTGCCATTGTGCCGTCGGCCGACATCGCCGGCGCCGTGGTCGAGTATGCGCGCAGCGCGAATATCTCGAAAGTCATCGTGGGCCGTGGCCGTGCCAACTTCAATGCGCTGGCGCGCCTGTGGCAGGCGTCGCCGGCCGCGCGCATGGCCAGCCTGGCGCCCGATATCGATCTGATCGAGGTGGGCTTGCCGCCAGCCGATGCGGCGCCCCGGCGCGCAGCCGGCGACGATGCGGAAGCGCCGCGCCGGCCATCGCGCCATTGGCGCTACATCCTGGCCGCCGGCGCCAGCCTGGCCACGGCCCTCGCCTCCGTTCCATTGCAGCCTTATCTTGACCTGGCCAATATCGCCATGCTGTCCTTGCTGACGGTGGTGCTGGTGGCCGTGCGCCTGGGGCGCGGGCCGGCGGCGTTGGCCAGCCTGGTGGGCGTTGCCTGCTTCGATTTCGTCTTCGTGCCACCGCGCTTTTCGTTTGCCGTGGGCGACTTCCAGTACGTGATCACGTTTGGCGTGATGCTGGCCGTGGGCCTGATCACGGGCCACCTGACGGCTGGCCTGCGCTTCCAGGCGCGCGTGGCTTCGCACCGCGAAGCGCGCGCCCGCGCCCTGTATGAATTTTCGCGCGAGCTGTCCGGCGTGCTGCAGACGGAACAGATTTTCGACATCACGAAAAGCGCCATCGAACGGGCTTTCCGTGCGCGCGCCACCTTGCTGCTGCCCGATGACGAGGGAAGCTTGCAGGCCCCGAACGGCGGCGAGGCCCTGGATATCGGCATCGCGCAGTGGGCCTTCGACCATGCGCAGGCGGCGGGGACGGGCACCGACACCTTGCCGGCGTCGCCCATTTTCTACCTGCCGCTGATTGCACCGATGCGCACGCGGGGCGTGCTGGCGCTGCTGCCGCTCGAGGGAACGCAGCGTGGACGCTGGCTGCTGGTGCCGGAACAGCGCCAGCACCTCGATACCTTTGCCGCCCTGGCGGCCATCGCCCTCGAGCGCGTGCACTACATCGACGTGGCCCAGGGCGCGCTGCTGCAGATGGAGTCCGAGCGGCTGCGCAATTCGCTGCTGGCGGCCCTGTCGCACGACTTGCGCACGCCCTTGACGTCGCTCGTGGGCCTGGCCGAATCGCTGGCCTTGTCCCGGCCCGCGCTGTCGCCCGCGCAGCTGGACATGGCGCGCTCGCTGCAGTCCGAGACCGTGCGCATGAGCGCCCTGGTGGCAAACTTGCTGGACATGGCGCGCATCGAGAGCGGCCAGGTACGCCTGAACCTGCAATGGCAGGCGCTGGAAGAAGTGGTGGGCAGCGCGCTGCGCGCCAGCGGCCCGCAATTGCAGCAGCATGCCGTGCAGACGCAGCTGGCGCCGGACTTGCCGCTGGTGCGCTACGACGCCGTGCTGGTCGAGCGTGTGCTGTGCAACCTGCTGGAAAACGCGGCCAAGTACACGCCGGCCGGCAGCACCATCACTGTCGCGGCCGGGGTGCACGGCCAGTTCCTGCAGGTGACGGTGCTTGACGATGGCCCGGGCTTGCCGCCGGGCCGGGAAGAGGCCATCTTTGAAAAATTCACGCGCGGCGAGCGCGAATCGAACAAGCCGGGTGTCGGCCTGGGGCTGGCCATCTGCCGCGCCATCGTCGAAGCCCACGGCGGCACCATCCACGCGCAGCCGCACGCGCCGGGACAGGGCGCCGCCATCGTCTTCAGCCTGCCGCTGGGCACGCCGCCGGCGCCGCCGGAGCTCGAGCTCGATGACGCGAACGACTTTGAAACAGGAAAACCAATATGAACGAACCTTCCGCCACCGCCTTGCTGGTCGAGGATGAACCGCAAATCCGCCGCTTCGTGCGCGCCGCGCTGGAAGACGAGGGCTGGCAGATTTTCGAATCGGCCAACATGCAGCGGGGCTTGATCGATGCGGGCACGCGCCGGCCCGACCTGATCGTGCTGGACCTGGGGCTGCCCGACGGCGACGGCATCGATTTTATCGCCGACATCCGCAAATGGTCGGCCGTGCCCATCATCGTGCTGTCGGCGCGTGTCGACGAGCAGGACAAGATACGCGCGCTCGACGCGGGCGCCGATGATTACTTGACCAAGCCGTTTGGCGTGGGCGAATTGCTGGCCCGCGTGCGCGCCACCCTGCGCCGCCAGCGCCAGCCCGCCGCCAGCGACGATGGCGTGGTGCAGTTTGGCGACGTGCGCGTCGACCTGAAGGACCGGCTGGTGACGCGCAACAAGCAGCTGGTGCACATGACGCCGACGGAATTCCGTTTGCTGTCGGTGCTGGTGAAAAACGCCGGCAGGGTGGTCACCAATCCGCAGCTGCTGCGCGAAGTGTGGGGGCCGTCGAACAGTGAAAACGGCCACTATCTGCGCATCTACATGGGCCATCTGCGCCAGAAGCTGGAAGCCGATCCGGCCCAGCCGCAGTACCTGCTGACGGAAACGGCCGTCGGCTACCGGCTGCTGCTGCCGCTCTAACACCTGTTATTTCCCCTGTTTGAAAACAGGCGCCGCGCGCGCCAGGGGGACGCTTTACTTAAAATTTTGCAGCGATTTTTTGCAGCGGCGGGCCAGCTGCGCCATGTTGGCAAAGGCCCATACCACCCATGAAGAAGAACAACCATGAACAAAATGCTACTTGCACTTGCCGTCGCCACTGCTTTTACGGGCAGCCTGGCCCACGCGGACGAGGCCAAGCCGGACAATGAAGTGAGTTTCAACGTGGCCGGCGTGTCCGATTACCGCTACCGCGGCATCTCGCAGACGCGTTTGAAACCCGCGCTGCAGGGTGGCGTCGATTATGTCAACAACCCCACGGGCCTGTACGCGGGCGCCTGGGCTTCCACCATCAAGTGGACCAAGGATGCGGGCGGCAGCGGCGACGTGGAAGTGGACCTGTATGCGGGCAAGCGCGGCCAGCTGACCAGCGATGTTGGCTATGACGTGGGCGTGCTCGCCTATGTGTATGCGGACAACGGCTTGAAGCACGTCGCAGGTCTGGCCGACGCGGATACGCAGGAAGTCTACGGCCAGCTGTCGTATGGCCCCGCTTATATCAAGTATTCGCATGCCGTCTCGAACCTGTTCGGCATCGTCAACAGCAAGAACAGCGGCTACCTGGACATCGGCGCGAATATCGACCTGACGAACGGCTGGACCGGCAACCTGCACGCGGGCCACCAGAAGGTCAAGAACAATGATGCATCGAGCTACACGGACTGGAAAGTGGGCGTCACGCGCGACTTCGGCTTTGTTTCGGGTGCGCTGGCCGTGATCGGCACGAACGCGGGCAAGTCGGCCTATGCCTCGCCCGTGAATGGCAAATTCATGGGCAAGACGGCGTTGCAGCTGACGCTCAGCAAGACGTTTTAATTGACAGAGAAGAGAGGCGGCGCATGCGCCGCCTTTTTTGCGTGCCAGGCCAGGCTAAGTAGGCAGGTTGAAAACGGCGCAGTACAGCTGCCCCAGGCTGACCACGCGGGCGGCGGGAATCTGCGCGGCCAGGGCATGGACGGGCGCCGCTTGCGTGTCCGTTGCCAGCAGCACGCGCAGGCCCGGATTGACGCCGCGCGCATGTGCGATGCGGCGCGCCAGGCCTGATTGCGCGGCGGCGTCGACGACACCGTCGAGCGGCACCACCAGCACGCGCGCGGCGATCAGGGCCGAACGGCTGCCCATGGAGTCGCGGCCTTCGCTGTCGATGACGATGTCGTGGTAGCAGCGCACCAGGTGTTCCAGTTCCGGCTGCAAGCCCTTGGCGCTGATGGCGCGCGCCATCAGGCGCGGCCGCGTCAGGCTGCCGTGCATGGCGCCGTCGTGCATATTGCTCGCCTGCGCCATGGCGCCCTGGCGCGGATCTGCATCGAGCAGCAAGACCTTGCGCCCGGCCAGCGCGCGCGACGCGGCCAGCCGCCCGGCCAGGATGGATTTCTCCATCCCTCCGCGTTCATCCGTGATGGCGATGATCATCTTGGCGCACGGCTGGCATGATGTTGGCAGGGGAAACCAGCTGCAGCAGACAGCCTTCGCGCGGCTCTTCCCTGTCGCTGGCCGTCCATACGGGCAGTTCCAGCAGTGGCTCGAGCGCCGCGGCCAGGGCGGCCTGGCCGGCTGCCGACATGGGTGTCATCGGCAGGCGCAAGGCGTTGCGCACCTTGCCCTGCATGGCCAGCGCTGCTTTGACGGGAGCGGGATTCGGTTCGGCAAACAGCAGGCGGATGGCGGGCAGCATGGTCTTGAACAGGGCGCCTGCCGCGCCGTGGCGACCCTGCTTGACGAGGTGATACAGCTGCGCATACAGGTCGGGACGCACCTGGGCGGCGGCCGACATGGCGCCGTGGCCGCCCATGGACAGGCTGGCCAGCAGCAGCGCATCGTCGCCGCACAGCACGTCCAGGCGCGTGTCGAGCAGCAGTTCGCCCAGCTGCTGCAGCTTGCCGCCCGCTTCCTTGATGGCGACGAAGTGCGAGTCGCGCGCCAGCAGGGCGGCCGTTTGCGGTTCGATATTGACGCCCGTGCGGGCCGGCACGTTGTACAGCACGATGGACTGGTCGGTGGCGCCGGCGACGGCCTGGAAGTGGCGCACGATGCCGTCCTGCGAAGGGCGCACATAGGCGGGTGCGGAGACCAGCAGGCCGGCCAGCGGATGGTCGTTGTAGCGCTGCACCGTGGCGACGACGCTGCGCGTATCGCTGCCGCCTATTCCCATCACGACGGGGAAGCGGGGGCCGACGGCTTCGAGCACGCTGTCTAACAGCATGGTCTGTTCGGCGGCGCTCAGCATGGCCGCTTCGCCCGTGGTGCCGCACACCACCAGGCCGTCGATGCCGCTGGCGGCCAGCTCGCACGCGAGCTGCTGGGCCGCGTCGAAGTCGATGTCGCCATCGCCATCGCGGAAGGGCGTGACCATCGGCACCCAGATGCCCTGGAAGTGCGCGGTGATGCGCAACGAGGACATCGCCTGCTCGCAGGAATACTGGTTCATAGCGATTTCCCCTGGCTGATGCGGCCAAATTCCGCTGCCGGCAACAGGCGCATGACGGCGTCCATCGTCAGGCGCAGGGCCGGTTCCGTCACGCACAGCCACACTTTCATGCGTTCGGCGTGGTCGACCGCCTCGACGCGCATGAACGACAGCATGCCGCCGCACGTCCTGACGACCAGCTGGCGCAGCTCGGCCAGGCAGGCTTTGTCGACCGTGATATGCATGAGGAAGGTGGGCAGGCGAGGGTGGCGGTGGGGCAGTGCGTGATGTGCGGACAGGCGTGAATGGGGTTCCATGGTGGCTTTGCAGCGGTGGTTGAGGTACGTTCAAGATTAGCAGCGGGGGCGTAAAGATTCTCTAAAAAGCGGGGCCGCCGGCGTAAACGGATCGTATGCGTTTGCCGCCGGCGTGTTGCGTGGATGCCCCGCAGGTATGCTTTTGTTACAAAATTGAATCGTGCTTTTGAAGGCAGGGGTTTATATTGAAACCGTTCTCCGCTTTCAGTCAGCCCCGCCATGTCAGACGAAAAAGATCCCCAGCAGCCCCCGTCCACCGATCAAGCGGCGCCAGAGCCGGCACCGGCGCGGCCCGACCGGGTGGGCCGCCGGGCGCCCGATGACGAGCACCGCGCGCGCGACGCCGCCCCCCGCTACCTGAAGGATAACGACACGCCGCTGGCGCTGGCCTGGCGGGTTATCTCGTCGCGCTACCGTTCCATGCGCGACAAGGCCAGCCGCGATTTCATGCGGCGCACCCTGCGCATCGGCATCTCGGCGCGCATTTTCCACCCCGAGCCTGGCGCCACTGGCCTGCGCAGCAAGAACCTGCAATACCTGGAAGAGTCGATCGCGCAGTGGGTCATGTCGCGCGACGTGCTGGTATTCATGATCCCGACGGTCAATACCAGCGGCCAGCTACATCCGAGTAACATCACCCTGCGCCACTATGCGCGCCACCTCGATGGCCTGGTGCTGCAGGGCGGCGCCGACGTCTCGCCGCAGACGTATTCCGAGGCTGCCACGCGGCCCGAATGGAACGGCGACCGCGCGCGCGACCTGTACGAACTGGAACTGCTGCACGAATTCGTCGACGCGGGCAAACCCGTGCTGGGTATATGCCGCGGCTGCCAACTGATCAACGTGGGCTTTGGCGGCACCCTGTACCAGGACATCGCCTCGGACGTGGAAGGCGCCACCTCGCACGTCAACGACCTGTATGACCGTCACCGCCACACCATCGTCTTCCCGAAAGGCTCGTCGCTGGCGGGCATGTTCCCGAAGGCGGGCGAGGCGCTCGTCAATTCCATCCACCACCAGTCGGTCAAGGACCTGGGGCGCGACGTCACCGTGGAAGCGTATTCGCAAGGGGACAACATCGTCGAAGCCATCCGCTACCAGCGGGCGCGCTTCGTCATGGGCTTGCAGTGGCACCCGGAATTCCATTCGGCGGGCGGCGTCGAACTGCTCGATTGCACGCCCATCCTCGATAACTTTTTGCGCGCGGCGCGGGAGACGCGGTTTTGAGTGCGCACCTGATCCGCCGGCGCACGCTGCTGGCCGGCCTGCTGGCGCTGCCCCTGGCGGGCTTGCGCGCGGCGCCGCGCCCGCACGACGGCCCGCTGCCGTTTGCGCTGACCTCCGCCGCGCGGGCCCGCACGCTCAAGGCGCAGGTGGCGCCGGCCATTGCCGAACAGGTGCTCAAGGCGGCGCGCAAGGATGCGGCGCGGCCCGTGCACCTGATGGCCGAAGTGCGCACGGGCGGCTTGCTGAAGGGAGAGGGCGGACGCGAAACCAGCCAGAAGGCGCAGGAAGACTGGCGCCAGGCGCGCTTGCAGGCCCTGGCCTGGCGTCTGTCGGGCGAGATGGCGCATTTCGAGGCGGCGCGCCAGCTGCTGCTGGCCTGGAGCGGCAGTTATCAGCCCTCGTTCAGTCCCGTCGACGAGACGGAGCTGGCCAGCTTGCTGATGGGCTTTGACCTGGTCCAGGAACGCTTGAACGGCGCCGAACGCGAGCAGGTGCAGGCGTTTTGCCGCACCCTGGCGAACGGCTATCTGAGTGATCCCATCAAGGTGGGCGGCCCGTCCACGGCGCGCAATAACTGGCACAGTCACCGCATCAAGATCGGTACGGCCGCCGCGTATGTCACCGGCGACGCCTTGCTGATCGCGCGCGCGAAGGAGCGCTTCCTGGCGCATGTGCCGCGCAATATCGGCGCCGGTGGCGTGCCGTTCGACTTCGAGCAGCGCGACGCCATGCACTACACCACCTACAGCCTGGAGCCGCTGCTGACGACGGCCCTGATGGCGCAGGCGCATGGCGACGACTGGTATGGCGCGCCTGAAGCGCGGCGCCTGGCCGAGGCGCTGGCCTGGCTGGCGCCGTATGCGCAGGGCAAAAAGACGCACGAGGAATTCGCGAAAAGCGCCGTACCCTTCGATCGCAAGCGCGTGGCGGCCGGCGAAAAGGGCTTTACGGGGAATTGGGAACCGAAGGGCGCCGCCAATGTGTATTTGCTGGCGGCGCGCTTCGATCCCGCTTACCTGTCCCTGGCGCTGGAATTGCGTCCGCCAGCTTGGGCGCTGGCGCTGTATGGCAGCTGATTAAAACTTCGTGCGCACGGTCAGCATGACATTGCGCGGTTCGCCGTAAAAGCCCGTCTGGAACAGGCCCAGGCCCGTCATGTTCTTTTATCCCGCGCTCGCAATGTTGTCGGATTACGGTTCCAGAGGGAGCAACATCAGTAATTCATGCGTTGTCGGGGTAAAAGCGGGTAGGTCGGATTAGGTCCGAAGGACCGTAATCCGACAACACTGTTGACGGCGCCAGTCGGATTACGCTTGGGCTGCGTCAGTAGTTCATCGGCTCGCCCCGGAAGCAGCGGATCGCCGAATCGACCATGCCCTCGGCGCTGCCCTGCACATTGCGCTGCTTGCGCAGGTATTGCGCGTCGCTCCATTGCTTGGCTACGTCTGACAGGTGTTTCAGGGCTGGCGTGCTGCCCAGCGCCTCGGCGTGCGGCTCCATCTTGCGCAGGGTGGTCATGATGTCTTCGCGCAGCGACATCGTTTCGTAGGTTTTCGGATGCGTGATGGCGCCATCGAGGCCGAAGCGGCAAGCCTGGAAGCGGTTGTAGTTATACACGAGGTAATCGTCTTCCACCGGCGGGGTTTCGCGTCGTTCGAGCAGGTAGCGGCATAGCGCCTGCAGATAGGCGGCCAGCGCGGCGGCCCGTTCCACCGTCAGTGGCGTGTCGCACACGCGCAGTTCGATGGTGCCGAATTCCGGCTTGGGACGGATATCCCAGTAAAAATCCTTCATGCTCTTGATGATGCCCGTGTTCTCCATCTTGGCGAAATACTCGTTGGAGAACTGGTCCCAGCTCAGGGTGAATGGCGCGCGCCCGCTCATGGGAAACGCGAACACGGAGTTCAGGCGGGCCGAATCGAACAGGGTGTCGCGCCCCTGCACGTAGGGCGAGGACGCCGACAGGGCGATGAAGTGGGGGATGTAGCGGTTCAGCGAATGCAGCAGGAACATGGCGTCATCGCCCGAGGCGCAGCCGATGTGCACGTGCTGGCCGAAGATGGTGAACTGCTTGGCCAGGTAGCCGTACAGTTCCGAGATTTCCTGGAAGCGGGGCTTGGAAAAGATCTTTTGCGAGGACCATTGCTGGAACGGATGCGTGCCGCCGCCCGCGATGCCGATATTGAGCTTGTCGCCGGCCGTGATCAGGGTGTCGCGGATTTCCTGCAACTGCTCCAGCAAAGGGCCGTGATGCGTGTGCACGCTCGAGTTGATCTCGATCATGCTCTCGGTGATTTCCGGCGTGACGTTGCCGGGGAACGGCTTTTTATTCAGCAGATGCAGCAGGTCGGGACTGGCGGCCGTCAAGTCGTAGTCCGACAGGTTCACCAGTTGCAGTTCGAGTTCGACGCCGAAGGTCAGCGCGGCCGATTGGCCAAAGGGTTCCAGCGGCATTTAGCGCTCCTTGATTTCGTGGGTTTCTTTGGCCAGCATCAGCACGCGCTGCACCAGCACGGGGCCGACCAGTTCCAGGCCCAGGGTGACGGCGGCCAGGGCGTTCAATTCGTCGCCGAAGTTCACGCCGTGCTGGCGCGCGTGTTCGAGCAGCAGGATGATGAAGACGGAAACGGGCGTCAGCGCCACGCCCGTCAGCACGCCCTTGCGCCAGGAAATGCCGCTGACGTGCGAAAACGCGGCCACGCCGGCGACCTTCGTCAGCAAGCGTCCGCCGACGACGGCCAGGGCCAGGCCCGCGCCGGCCGTCACGCTGGCCCACTCCAGGGTCGAGGCGGCATACACGAACAGCAGCACCGTCAGCAGCTCGCCCATGGCGCCGAAATTGCGCTGCGCCTGGCTGAAGGCCACCCTGCGGTGGCGCGCCACCAGGCCGAAGGTGAGCGTGGCCAGCAGCGGCGACAGGCTGGTGGTGTAGGTCAGGGCGACGAGCAGCATCACCGACAGCGCGAACGCCACGGTGGCGTCCTGCGCCATGTTGCCCAGGCGGCGCAGCATGGCCGGCACGACGATGCCGAAGACGGTGCCAGCGGCCACCGAGGCGGCCAGCACGGCGGCGCTACTGCTGCTCGCCTCGATCAAATCGGTGGAACTCTGGAACATCCAGAAGCCGACGATGATGTTGAACGTGAAGACAGCCAGCACGCAATTCAAGGCCGTGAGGTGGACGATGCGTTCCGTGACCTGGCCCGAGCTGCGTTCCTCGTTGATGACGCGCATGATGGTGGCCGGGGAGGTGGACATGGCCAGCGATGCCAGCAGCAGCGCCGTCATCGAGGTGCTGCCGAATTCGATGCCGATGAAGTAGACGACGGCAAAGGTCAGAAGGGATTCGACCAGGCCCGTGACGGCGATCCACGGATTGTTCTTCAGCCAGCGCAGGTTGATGCGGTAGCCCACCTCGAACAGGATCAGGCCGAAGGCCACATCGGCCAGCACCAGCATGGGGCCGGCGTCCGTCTGCGGCAGGATGCCGACCTGCGTTTGCGCGAGGACGAAGCCGATCACGCCGTAAAAACTGATGCGCGGCAGGCCCGTCCAGCGGTGGCCGAATTCGCCCACCACCCAGGCCAGGGTAATGGCGAACGGCCAGGACAGGTCGGCGGCGATCGAGATCAGACTTTGCATGCTCATTCCTTTGAAAATGGCGCTGGCACCGGCCGGCAGCACGGGGGCTGGCGCGGCTATGTCGTGGTGCAGCGATGGTGCATTGTTTGCGCAGAGCGATGCGCCGATTCTACCGGAGCAGAAGGCGCGCACGATGTGCGCAATCGAACAGTGTCGCGGCCATGGCGGCCGCGCACAGGATGCAGCAGGGTAGGGCAGGGCTGGTATCAGCGTATGGTACCCGCCCGCGGCGGAGATGCTCCGCACGGTAGTGCCGTGTCGCAGTGTACGGCATGGCGGCCCCCTGCCGCCATGGACTTTTTGTTAGGCGCTTTTATTTACTGAGCAGGCGCATGCCCCGCTCCAGCCCGTCGATCGACAGGGGGAACATGCGGTTGTTCATCAACTGCCGCATCACGCCGATGGACTGGCGGTATTGCCACAAGCCTTCCGATTCCGGATTGAGCCAGATGAATTTCGGGAACGCCTGGGTAAAGCGCGCCAGCCACGTCGATCCCGCTTCCTCGTTGTTGTATTCGACGCTGCCGCCCGGCTGCAGGATTTCGTAAGGGCTCATGGTGGCGTCGCCGACGAAGATCAGCTTGGTGTCGGGCGGGTATTTGCGCAGCACGTCCCAGGTGGGAAAACGCTCGGCGTTGCGGCGCCGGTTGTTCTTCCACAGGTAGTCGTAGACGCAGTTATGGAAGTAAAAGAACTCCATGTTCTTGAATTCCGTCTTCGCCGCCGAAAACAGTTCCTCGGTGCGCTCGATATGGTCATCCATGCTGCCGCCCACGTCCAACAGCATCAGCACCTTGATGCGGTTCTTGCGCTCGGGCCGCATCCTGATGTCGAGGTAGCCCGCGTTGTTCGCCGTGGCGGCGATGGTGGCGTCCAGCGCCAGTTCGTCTTCCGCCCCTTCGCGCGCGAACTTGCGCAGGCGGCGCAGCGCCACCTTGATGTTGCGCGTGCCCAGTTCGCGCTCGCCGTCGTAATCCTTGTAGCTGCGCGCTTCCCACACTTTCACCGCCGTGCGGTTGCCGCCCTTGCCGCCGATGCGGATGCCTTCCGGATTCGTGCCGCCATTGCCGAACGGCGACGTGCCGCCCGTGCCGATCCACTTGCTGCCGCCTTCGTGGCGCTCCTTCTGCTCCTTCAGCAGCTCGTTCAGGCGATCCATCAGCTTGTCGTAGCCGAATTTTTCCAGCTGCGCCTTCTGCTCCTCGGACAGCTCGCGCTGCATGCGTTTCAGCAGCCAGTCGAGCGGAATCGCCGCGTTCGTGTCGAAGGCCGCGTTGACGCCCTTGAAATACTGGGCAAACGCGCGGTCGAACTTGTCGAAATGGGCTTCATCCTTGACCAGGGTCAGGCGCGACAGATAGTAAAAATCATCCATCGAGGCTTCGATGACGTTCTTTTGCAGCGCCTCAAGCAAGGTCAAAAATTCCTTGATCGAGACGGGAATCTTCGCGTCCTTGAGCGTGAAGAAGAAATCGATCAGCATGGCGACCGCTCTCCCGCGCGGGGCAGCGCGGCGATGGGGCGCTGCGCCAGCTTGTAGCGCAGGTGGGCGGCAATCTCGGGCCACTCGCCGCGCGTGATGCTGTACATGACGGTGTCGCGCACGGTGCCGTCGCGGCGCAGCGCATGGTGGCGCAGCACGCCATCCTTTTTCGCGCCCAGGCGTTCGATGGCCGCCTGCGAGGCGTGGTTGAAATTATCGGTGCGCAGGCCCACCAGCGCGCAGCCGAGCGTGTCGAAGGCGTGCGTCAGCAGCAGCAATTTGCAGGTGGTGTTGACGTGGCTGCGCTGGCAGCGCTTCGCATACCAGGTGTAGCCGATTTCCAGGCGCCCGATGGCAGGCACCACGTCGTGGTAGCTGGTGGTGCCGAGCACCTCGCCGCTGGCCGCGTCGACGACGGCAAAGGCGAAGCGCGTGGGGCGCATCTCGATGCCCTTGAAAATGTACTGGTCCACCTGGTCCGGCTCGGGCACGGAGGTGACGCGCAGATTCCACAGTTCGCCATCCATGGCCGCCGCGCGCAGGCCGGCCGCATGGTGCGGCGCCAGCGCTTCGAGGCGGATGCCGTGCAGTTCCAGGGGGACGAAGACTTTGTCGGGGCTGATGTCGTTCACCGGCGCTCCTTAACGGTTGGTGCGCGACATGAACATCAGGCGCTCGAACAGGTGCACATCCTGCTCGTTTTTCAGCAGCGCGCCGTGCAGCGGCGGCACGACGGCCTTGTTGTCCTTGCTGCGTAACGCTTCGGCGGGAATGTCCTCGGCCAGCAGGAGTTTCAGCCAGTCGAGGAATTCCGACGTCGACGGCTTTTTCTTTAGTCCCGGCACGTCGCGCACTTCATAGAAGGTTTGCAGCGCCTGCGCCAGCAATTCCTGTTTCAGGTGCGGGTAGTGGACGGCGACGATCTGCTCCATCGTGTCCTTGTCCGGGAATTTGATGTAGTGGAAGAAGCAGCGGCGCAAAAAGGCGTCCGGCAATTCCTTCTCGTTGTTCGAGGTGATGATGACGAGCGGACGGTGGCGCGCCGTGACCATTTCGCGCGTCTCGTACACATAGAATTCCATGCGGTCCAGTTCGCGCAGCAAGTCGTTCGGGAATTCGATGTCGGCCTTGTCGATCTCGTCGATCAGGAGCACCACCGGTTCGGGCGCCGTGAACGCCTGCCACAGCACGCCCTTGACGATGTAGTTCTGGATGTCGCGCACGCGCTCGTCGCCCAGCTGCGAATCGCGCAGGCGCGACACGGCGTCGTATTCGTACAGGCCCTGCTGCGCCTTGGTGGTCGATTTGATATGCCATTGCATCAGCGGCATGTTCAGCGCGGCGGCCACTTCCTCGGCCAGCATGGTCTTGCCCGTGCCCGGTTCGCCCTTGATCAGCAGCGGGCGTTGCAGGGTCAGCGCCGCATTCACGGCCAGTTTCAGGTCGGCGGTGGCGACGTAGCTGTCGGAACCTTCGAAGCGTTGGCCTTGCTGGGTGTGCTGTGCTTGCATGAGCGGTCTGCCAAAGTGGGGAAATGGTGAGTATAAACAGAACTGTGGCGCAGCGTCACGCGGACGGCCTGTGCCTGCCTGCCTACAATGCGGGTTTTATAGGTGGACTTGCAAGAATATCTTGGCTAGAATCGGCAAGCAGCAGATTAATTGGCAACCTTAATTGTCAACACATAAAATCAATAAAAACCAGCTCTGGCGTTTCTCCGATTACCTTTGTTCACATTGCCACTATGAAAAAAATATTTGCACTTCTCGTGCTTGCCGGCATAGCAAATGCCGTCACAGCGGCTGACATTGTAGGAAACGCCAAGGCAGCCCCTGCCAAGGTGGAAATGTGTATCGGCTGCCACGGCATCCCCGGTTACAAGGCAACCTTCCCTGAAGTATTCCAGGTGCCGATGATCGGCGGCCAGCCGGCAAAATATATCGAGAATGCGCTGCAAGCCTACAAGAAGGGCGACCGCAAGCACCCCAGCATGAAGGGCATCGCCAGCAGCCTGTCGGACCAGGATATCGCCGATGTCGCCGCATATTACGCGCAACAAGCCAAGCCGAACTGAGGACCAGCCAGATGATGAAAACACTACTCGCCGCCCTCGTTTGCGCCACCGTCTCGTTCGGCGCCAGCGCCGCAGGCAATATCAATACGGGCAAGGCCCTGGCCGAAAAATACAGCTGCGCCACCTGCCACGGCAAGGATTACGGCTCGCCCATCGACCCGTCGTACCCGAAGCTGGCAGGCCAGCACAAGGATTACCTGGAACACGCGCTGACCGCGTATAAACGGGGCGACAAGGCCAACGGCCGCAACAACGCCATCATGACGGGCCAGGTAAAACCGTTGAGCAACCAGGACATCAAGGACCTGGCCGCCTATCTGCACAGCTTGCCGACCAGCCTGGTGACCCACCGCTGAGCGGTAACGCCGGCTCAGGCTTTTAGCCCCACCCGGCGAGCAAGTTTATGCAGATTGCTGGCGTCCAGCCCCAGCTGCCGCGCGGCAGCAGCCCAGTTATCCTGATGCAGCACCAGCGCTTGCCGGACGGCCTGGCGCTGGCTCGCTTCCACGATCTGATGCATCGATAGCAGCGGTGCCGCCGGCGTGCCGCACGCGGCCGGCGCCAACGGCAGCGCGTCCGTGCCGGCCGGCGCTTCCAGCGCATCGAGGTCGAGCATATCCGTTTCCAGGGTCACGATATCCTTGCGGTCCGCGCCGCGTATGACGGCTTTCAGCGCGGCCCGGCTGATCACATGTTCCAGTTCGCGCACATTGCCCGGCCAGCGGTAGTGGCACAAGGCGTTTTCCGCCGCGGCGGACAGGCGCAGGCTGCGCAAGCCCAGGCGCGCGCGGTTCAGTTCCAGGAAGCCGCCGGCCAGCAGCAGCACGTCATTGCCCCGCTCGCGCAGCGGCGGAATCGGCACGGGATACACGGATAAACGGTGATACAGGTCGGCGCGGAACGAGCCGTCGCGCACATGTTCGCGCAAGCTGCGGTTGGTGGCGGCGATCACGCGCACGTTGACCCGGCGCGGCCGGTCCGCGCCCAGGCGCTGGATTTCGCCATTTTGCAAGGTGCGCAGCAGCTTGGCCTGTATCGACAATGGCAATTCACCCACTTCATCGAGAAACAGGGTCCCTCCTTCGGCCGCCTCGAAGCGCCCGGGCCGGTCGCTGACGGCGCCGGAAAACGCACCGCGCACATGGCCGAATAATTCGCTTTCGGCCAGGGACTCGGGCAAGGCCGCGCAATTGACGTGGATCAGGGGCTTGCCCGCGCGGCGCGACAGGCGGTGCAGGCGGTGCGCGCACAATTCCTTGCCCACGCCTGTTTCTCCCAGCAGCAGCACGGGCAGCTCGGAATCGGCCACCACCTGCAATTCGTGCAGCAAGTGCGTGATGGCGCCGCTCTGGCCGACGAAATCGTGTTCCTCGCGCGGCGCCTGCGCATCGGCCAGCAGGGCGCCGCCCGACAGGCGCAGGGCGCGGATTTCCGTTTCCAGGCGGGTCACGCGCACGGCTGCCTCGATGGCGCAGGCCAGTTCGCCCAGGTCGCGCTGCGCCTGCGTATCGAAGGTGCCCACCTGCAGAGCGTCGAGCGTGATCACGCCCCAGCGTTCGCCTTCCAGGTCCAGCGCCATGCCCATGCAGTCGTGCACGGGCAGCGGCTCGCCGGCCCGCTCGGCGATCAGGCCATCGTAGGGATCGGGCAGCGAGCTGTCGTGATGGAAGCACAGCACGCCGCGCCGCTGCAGGATGGCGGCCAGGCGCGGATGGTCGGCGACGGCGAAGCGGCGTCCCAGCGCGTCGCTGGCCAGGCCGGCCATCGCCACGGGGCGCAAATGCTCGCCATCGAGCTTGAGCAAGGCCACGGCTTCGCAGCCGAAGTGCGCGCGCAGGCTGCCGACGAGGCGCTGCAGGCGCACGGCCACGGGCAGGTCGGCGACCAGGTCGGTGAGCAGCAGCAGGTGGATGGCGGTGGTGGTCATAAGTACCATGCAGGGTACAACGGACCACGCTCAAAGAGGGTCATACCGACCCTGCATTTTTCAAATCGTTGATTTAAAACAAGTTTTCCCTGGCACACGGTTTGCCTAGGTAAGAGTGCCGAACCGGCATACAAGACCAAGGAAAGCTTGATGAAAACGACTCCCTCCCTCCGCGCCATTGCCGCCGCCGTCTGCGTGCTGGCCATGCCCCTGTCCGTGCAAGCCCAGGCCAGCCTCCCGGCTAGCGCCGCCACCACCGCCGTCAAACCCGCTACCGCCGCAGTCAAGCGCTATGAACTGCAAACCAATATCGTCGACGGCAAGATGGTGTTCATCGACGCCAAGGGCCAGGTCAACCCCGTGCTGGCGGCCAAGGTGGGCGACACGGTGGAACTGGTGCTGAAAAGCGGCGAAGGCGCCGAGCACGATCTGCTGATCCCGGAACTGAACGTCGCATCCGCCAAGTTCAGCGCCAATAGCGGCAGCACCACCGTGCGCTTCAAGGTCACGCGCGCCGGCACGTTCACCTATTACTGCTCGATCCCCGGCCACCGCCAGATCGGCATGGAAGGCAAGCTGGAAGTGAGCGGCACCTCGCTGGCCGAAGCCGGTGCACCGAAGGCTGCCGGTGCCGGCAGCGCTGCCAGCGAATCGAGCCAGGCCGCCGCGCTGGCCCTGTACACGCCCGCGCCGTCGCCGATGCGCGGCCCCGACCCATCGGCCGTCAACGTGGCGGCCAATCCCGCCTCCGTGCCAACCGCCATCGGCGCGCGTGCGCCGCAAACCTTGAAATACCGGATGGAGACGGTGGAATTGCCGGGCAAGCTCGATGACGGCACCAGTTTTACCTACTGGACATTCAACCGGCAAGTGCCCGGCCCCATGCTGCGCGCGAAGGTGGGCGACACGGTGGAACTGACCCTGTTCAACGCCAAGGACAGCAAGATGATCCATTCGATCGACCTGCACGCCGTGACGGGCGGCCATGGCGGCGGACAGCATACGCAAGTGGCGCCGGGGCAGGAAAAAACCGTCACCTTCAAGGCGCTCAATCCGGGCCTGTTCGTGTACCACTGCGCCACGCCGCTGGTGCCGCAGCATATCGCGGCCGGCATGTACGGCATGATCCTGGTCGAACCGGAAGGCGGCCTGTCGAAGGTCGACCGCGAGTACTACGTCATGCAGGGCGAGATGTACACGGGCCGTCCGCACGGCGCACCCGTACACCAGGAAGCGAACCTGGAAAAAATGGCCAATGAACTGCCCGACTACTACGTCTTCAACGGTGAAGTGGGTGCTCTGAGCAAGACGCACAAACTGCAGGCGAAAGTGGGCGAGACGGTGCGCATCTATTTCGGCGTCGGCGGCCCGAACAAGATTTCATCGTTCCACATCATCGGCGAGATCTTCGACAAGGTGTACAGCGAAGGCTCGATCAGCAGCCCGAAACACGACGTGCAGACCACCCTGGTGGCGCCGGGCGGCGCGACCATCGTCGAACTCAAGGTACAGCATCCGGGCAGCTATCTGCTGGTCGACCATGCGCTGTCGCGCGCCGGTAAGGGCGCCGTGGGCGTGCTGGAAGTGACTGGCGAACCCGTACCCGGCGTCTACCACGCGGGCGCGGTGCAATAAATCTACCTATTCATCCTCAAGGAACCATTATGGAAATGATCGAGCTATCCCTGGGCCAACTGGCCCGCCGCATCCCCGGCGCCACGCGCCTGTTCGATGCCCACCGCCTGGATTTCTGCTGCGGTGGCAACAAGACCCTGCGCGCGGCGGCCGAAGCGGCCGGCGTGGACACGGCGCCCATCGTCAAGGAACTGCAACTGCTGGCAGGGCGGGCTGACGCCAGCGGCGAGCGTGACTGGCAGGAGGCTTCGGCCACGGAACTGGTGGAACATATCCTGTCGCGCTACCACGCCGTGCACCGCGAGCAGCTGCCCGAGCTGATACGCCTGGCACGCAAGGTCGAGCAGGTGCATGGCGACCGTGCCGACTGTCCGCACGGGCTGGCGGAACACCTGTCGGCCATGGCGCAGGAGCTGGAAAGCCATATGCGCAAGGAAGAAGACGTGCTGTTTCCCATGATCGTGCGCGGCCAGGGCCCCCGGGCCGGCGCGCCCATCAACGTGATGCGCATGGAGCACGACGACCACGGCGTGGCCTTGCGCGCGATGGAGGAAATGACGAACGATATCACCGCACCTGGCGGCGCCTGCACCACCTGGCGCGCGCTGTACACGGGCTTGCGCACCTTCCGTGAAGACCTGATGGCGCATATCCATACTGAAAACAATATCCTGTTCGAGCGCTTTGCGCCGGCCGTGGTGCACTGACAAAGGAAAGACCCATGGGGCAATACAAAAAACTCTGGTTCACCCTGATCGGTGTACTGATCGTGACGTTTTCGCTGCTCGGCTACTACGGCGCCGAAGTGTACCGGCAGGCGCCGCCCATCCCCTCGCAAGTGCTGGCGCAGGATGGCCGGCAGCTGTTCGACCGCGAGGGCATCCTCGACGGCCAGACGGCCTGGCAATCCGTCGGCGGCATGCAGCTCGGTTCCATCTGGGGCCACGGCGCCTACCAGGCGCCCGACTGGACGGCCGACTGGCTGCACCGCGAACTGACGGCCTGGCTGGAACTGGCTGCGCAAGAGCAGCATGGCAAGGCCTACGCGGCGCTCGACGGCCCCGCACAGGCGGCGCTGCGCGAAGCGCTCAAGCTCGAATACCGGGGCAACCGGACCGATGATGCGCAAGTGCTGCGCCTGTCGCCGCGCCGCGTGCAAGCGATCGCCAACACGGCGTACTATTACGACCAGCTGTTCTCCGACGCGCCGGCGCTGCAAAAAAGCCGCGAGCATTTCGCCATGAAGGAAAACACCCTGCCCAGCGTCGAGCGGCGCGCGCAGATGACGCAATTCTTCTTCTGGACGGCGTGGGCTGCCGCCACCGAGCGCCCTGGCCAGAAAGTGACCTATACGAACAACTGGCCGCACGAACCGCTGATCGGCAACCAGCCCAGCGGCGAAAACCTCGTCTGGTCGGTTGCCAGCGTGGTGGTGCTGCTGGCCGGCGTGGGCTTCCTCGTCTGGGGCTGGGCCTTCTTGCGCGACCATGACGAAGCGCTGCCGGCTGCCGGTCCGCGCGACCCGCTCACCACGTTCGCGCTGACGCCTTCGCAGCGGGGACTGGGGAAATATCTGTTCCTGGTCGTGGCGCTGTTCATCTTCCAGGTCTTCATCGGCGGCTTCACGGCGCACTACACGGTGGAAGGGCAGCAGTTCTACGGCATCGACGTGTCGCGCTGGTTCCCGTATGCGCTCACGCGCACCTGGCACATCCAGGCCGCGCTGTTCTGGATCGCCACGGGCTTCCTGGCCGCCGGCCTGTTCCTCGCGCCCCTGATCAACGGCGGCAAGGATCCCAAGTGGCAGCGCCTCGGTGTCGACGTGCTGTTCTGGGCCCTCGTCGCCGTCGTCGTCGGTTCCTTCATCGGCAACTACTTGGCCATCGCGCAAGTGATGCCGCCCGAGTGGAATTTCTGGCTGGGCCACCAGGGTTATGAGTATGTGGACCTGGGACGCTTGTGGCAGATCGGTAAATACATCGGCATCCTGTTGTGGCTCGTGCTGATGCTGCGCGGCGTCGTGCCGGCCCTGCGCAAGCCGGGCGGCGACAAGAACCTGCTGGCGCTGTTGACCGCATCCGTGGGCGCCATCGGCCTGTTCTATGGCGCCGGCCTGTTCTACGGCGAGCGCACGCACCTGTCCGTGATGGAGTACTGGCGCTGGTGGGTGGTGCACCTGTGGGTGGAGGGTTTCTTCGAAGTGTTCGCCACGACGGCGCTGGCCTTCATCTTCTCGACCCTGGGCCTGGTGTCGGTGCGCATGGCTACGGCGGCCAGCCTGGCGTCGGCGTCGCTGTTCATGCTGGGCGGGATACCCGGCACCTTCCACCACCTGTACTTCGCCGGCACCACCACGCCCGTGATGGCCATCGGCGCGAGCTTCAGCGCGCTGGAAGTGGTGCCGCTGATCGTGCTGGGCCATGAAGCGTGGGAAAACTGGCGCCTGAAGGAACGCGCGCCATGGATGGAAAGCCTGCGCTGGCCCATGATGTGCTTTGTCGCCGTCGCCTTCTGGAACATGCTGGGCGCAGGCGTGCTGGGCTTCATGATCAACCCGCCCGTGGCCCTGTACTATATCCAGGGCCTGAATACGACCCCCGTGCATGCGCATGCGGCGCTGTTCGGCGTGTACGGTTTCCTGGCGCTGGGCTTTACCTTGCTGGTGCTGCGCTATCTGCGTCCCGACTACCGTTTCAGCCCTGCCTTGATGAAGACGGCGTTCTGGGGCTTGAATGTGGGCCTGGTGCTGATGATCTTTACCAGCTTGCTGCCGATAGGCATCATCCAGTTCCACGCCAGCGTGACGGAAGGCCTGTGGTATGCGCGCAGCGAAGCGTTCATGCAGCAGCCGCTGCTGCAGAACCTGCGCTGGGTGCGTACTTTCGGCGACGTGGTCTTCATCGGCGGCGCCATCGCCATGGCGCTGCAGGTGGTGCTGGGGTTGCTGGACAAGGCGCCGAAAGCGCCTGTACTGCAGCCGCAGGCGGTGCGGCCCGGTTAACGCCTGCGGACGCAGTCGATGTAGGCTTCAGTATCCGGCGGCAAGCCCGAGCGCTGTGAAGCCCAGATCATCTGGCCCAGGCATTCCATCACTTCGTGCTGGGCCGCATGGGCCGAATCGAGGCGCTGGGTCAGTTGCTGGACGGCCGGGCGGATGCCGCGCGGCTGGTCCACCTGCACCTGCTCCGTGATCGACAGATGCATGGACAGGTGCAGGAACGGGTTGGCCTGGCCCCCTTCGACGGAGTAGTCGCGCGCCAGCGCCGCTTCGACGTCGGAGAGCTCGTTTTCATACTCGGGGTGTTCGAGGATCCAGTCGAGCGCGATGGCTTCCATCGGCGTGAGGATTTCATGAGCGCGGTGCTTGCGCAAGGTGTCGCAAAAGAAGCGGCGCACGTCGTCGGAAGAGGGGTTGAACATGGCTGAATGGCTATGGCTAAAGGGCAGCCGGCATTGTACCGCGTACGTCAACGAAGGGCATCGAGGATGCCCTTTTTGCCGTCTGGCGTCCGCTTTCATGACCCGATAGTCACCGAAATTTAATACCCTGCAGTAAGTATTATCCACTACCGCCACGGCCCGGCGGCGCCAAATAACGGTGATAAAATCGCCGCTCTTGATATTTGCACTGGACATGGCGGCGATTTTATTGCCATTCCCCTGTTTCCATTGCCCGCACTTTTGCCACCAGATCTTGCTCCTGGCTTATCCCGGAGCGCGGCAGCATGCCTATCACCATCGACCTTGACCTGTCCGGCCGCCCTGGCGTTCCGGCTGGCTGGCTGTTTGCATTTCATACAGCGATGGTGCCGCCACGGTGGCGCGCAAGAATCATCCTTCAGTATTCATAAACGGAGTTACGTATGCGTAAATCGCTATTACTTTTGATGTCGTGCCTGATCCTGGCGGCATGTAACAAGACCCCTCCGGCTTCGTCCGAAAAACCGGTCGACGTGCTGCTGATCGGCGCCGGCACCATGAGCGCCACCCTGGGCAGCATGCTCAAGGAACTCGACCCGTCGCTGACGATGGAAATGGTCGAGCGCCTCGATTCCGTGGCCGCCGAAAGCTCGGACGCGATGAACAACGCAGGCACGGGCCACTCGGCGTTTGCCGAACTGAACTACACGCCGGAAGCGGCCGATGGCAGCATCGAGACCAAGAAAGCCGTTGCCATCAACGAGCAATTCGAAATTTCCAAGCAATTCTGGGCCTATCAGGTGGCCAACAAGCACCTAGGCGCGCCGCAAACCTTCATCAACAATGTGCCGCACATGGCCTTTGTCTGGGGCGACGACAATATTGCCTTTTTGAAGAAGCGCTATGCCGCGCTGCAAAAGGAAAACCTGTTCAAGGGCATGCTGTACTCGGAAGACCAGGCGCAGATCGAGCAATGGGCGCCGCTCGTCATGCAAGGCCGTGACAAGGGCCAGAAAGTGGCGGCGACGCGCATGGAAATCGGTACCGACGTCAATTTCGGCAACCTCACGCGCGGTCTCGTGAAATACCTGACGGACAGCCATGGCATGGTCCTGCACCTGCGCCACCAGGTGGAAAACATCCAGCGCGGCGCCGATGGCGTGTGGAACGTGACGGTGAAAGACTTGAACGCAGGCAAGGAAAAGACCATGCGCGCCAAGTTCGTCTTCATCGGCGCCGGCGGCGGTTCGCTGCCGCTGCTGGAAAAATCGGGCATCCCTGAAGCCAAGGGCTACGGCGGCGTGCCGGTGGGCGGCCAATGGCTGGTGACGACCAATCCGGAACTGGTGGCGGCGCATGCGGCCAAGGTCTACGGCAAGGCGTCCGTCGGTTCGCCGCCGATGTCCGTGCCGCATCTGGACACGCGCATCATCGATGGCAAGAAAGCCTTGCTGTTTGGCCCGTTTGCCACCTTCTCGACCAAGTTCCTGAAAAACGGTTCGTGGATCGACTTGCCTGCCTCGATCGGTACGGGCAACGTGAAACCGATGCTGCAAGCCGGCTATGACAATATTCCGTTGACGAAATACCTGGTGGAACAGGTCATGAACACGCCGGAAGACCGTTTGAAAACCCTGCGCGAATACTTGCCGAACGCCAAGATGGAAGACTGGACCTTGCAAAACGCCGGCCAGCGCGTGCAGATCGTCAAGGATGACCCTGTCAAAGGCGGCTTGCTGCAGTTCGGCACGGAAGTCGTCGGCGCCGCCGATGGCAGCATCGTCGCCCTGCTGGGTGCATCGCCAGGCGCTTCGACCGCGCCGCCGATCATGATCAAGGTGCTGCAAACGGCATTCAAGAGCCGTCTGGCAACACCGGAATGGCAAGCGAAGATGGTGGAAATGGTGCCGTCGTACGGCCAAAAGCTGAACAACGACCCTGCCCTGGCCAACAAGATCCGCCACTACAGCAGCAATATCCTGGGCTTGAAAGCGATCACCCTGGACGTTCCCGCCGCTGCGCCAGCGCCGGCAGCAAACTAAGCCAGCCTGACCGGCAGGGAAGTTTCCTGCCGGCATGAAAAAAGGGGCAGCCTGTTCAGGCTGCCCCTTTTGCGTGGGAGAGTGCGTTCATTGCGGCGGACTACTCCTTGCCCGGCAGAATCAGCTCCGGCGTACACCCTTCGGCGGCAATGCCGTCGCAAGGCTTGGCCACAGTCGTACCGTCCTGCGCCCGTGGCGCATGGGGCTGGCGCAGGTAGCGCGATGTGTGGCGGTGCGCTTGCTGTGCGTTGCCATGCACGGGCCAGGTCAGGAAGCGGGACAGCTCCTGCAAGGCGCGCTGGTAAACATCGCGTTTAAATTCAATGACGACATCGAGCGGGACCCAGTATTCATGCCAGCGCCAGGCGTCGAACTCGGGATGGTCGGTCAGGCGCAGATTGACGTCGTTATCGCGCGCGCACATTCTCAGCAGAAACCAAATCTGCTTCTGGCCACGGTAATGGCCGCGAATCTCGCGCTTGATGAAGTGGTCTGGCACTTCATAGCGCAGCCAGTCGCGGGTGCGGCCGACAATTTTGACGTGTTCCTGTCTGAGTCCGATTTCCTCTTCAAGTTCGCGAAACATGGCTTGTTCCGGTGTTTCGCCATATTTGATACCGCCTTGCGGAAACTGCCATGAGTGCTCGCGCACCCGCTTGCCCCACCACACCTCGTTCTGGGCGTTTAGCAGGATGATGCCGACGTTGGGCCGAAACCCTTCACGGTCGAGCATAATGCACCTCAAACTTTCTGCGACAGTGCGTCCTTTTTTACATAATTACCCACAACTTCGCAAGCCGGTGACCTTTTCGGGGTGCGAAAAGCGCCGGAATCGCACCAATTGAGCGCATTTGTGTAAAGTATGGACGCATCAGCCAGCTAATCCTTTAAAATTAGGTTGATTATAACCCTCTCTTTTTAAAAAGAATTCACCGTTATGCGCGCCTCCCGTTTTTTTATTTCCACACTTAAAGATGCACCTTCTGACGCGGAAATCGTCAGCCACCAATTGATGATGCGTGCAGGCATGATCAAACGCCTCGGTTCCGGCATCTATACCTACATGCCGATGGGCTTGCGCGTGATCCGCAAGGTGGAAGCCATCATCCGTGACGAGATGAACAAAGCCGCCGGTATCGAACTGCTGATGCCGCTCGTGCAGCCAGCCGAACTGTGGCAAGAGACGGGCCGCTGGACCAAGATGGGCGACGAACTGATGCGCGTGAAAGACCGCCACGGCCGCGAATACGCGATCCAGCCGACGTCGGAAGAAGTCATCACGGACGTCGTGCGCACGGAAATCAAGTCCTACCGCCAGCTGCCGTTGAATTTTTATCACATCCAGACCAAGTTCCGCGATGAGCGCCGCCCGCGCTTCGGCCTGATGCGCGGCCGCGAATTCACGATGAAAGACGCCTATTCGTTCGACCGCGACCTGGCCGGCATGCAAGCGTCGTACAAGGTCATGTTTGACGCCTACACGCGCATCTTCACGCGCTTCGGCCTGAAATTCCGCGCCGTGGCAGCCGACAACGGCGCCATCGGCGGTTCCGGTTCGCATGAATTCCACGTCATCGCCCACACGGGCGAAGACGCGCTCGTGTACTGCCCGACGTCCGACTACGCGGCCAACATGGAAGCGGCCGAAGCGCTGCCGCCAGCCGGCGAGCGCCCGGCTGCCGTCCAGGCACTGACGAAAACGGCTACGCCGGACACCGTCAAGTGCGAAACCGTGGCTGCCCTGCTGGGTATCGAGCTGTCGCGCACCGTGAAAACCATCGCCCTGACCGTGGAAACGACGGGCAAGGACGAGAAAGTCACGAAACAGCATTTCATGTTGCTGCTGCGCGGCGACCATGAATTGAACGAGATCAAGGTGGGCAAAGTTGCCGGCCTGGCCGGTCACCGTTTCTCGACGGAAGCGGAAATCCTGGAAGTCTACGGCACGATTCCCGGTTACCTGGGCCCGATCGGCACGAAAGCCCCCGTCACCGTGGTGGCGGACCGCACGGTTGCCCACATGAGCGACTTCGTGTGCGGCGCGAATGACGCCGGTTTCCACTACACGGGCGCCAACTGGGGCCGTGACGTGGCCGAGCCTGCCATCGTGGCCGACTTGCGCAACGTCGTCGCCGGCGACGCTTCGCCGGACGGCCAGGGCGCGCTGGCGATCGAACGCGGCATCGAGGTGGGCCACGTGTTCCAGCTGGGTACGGCGTACTCGGAAAGCATGAAAGCTACCTTCCTCGATGAAAACGGCAAGCCTGCGCCGCTGCAGATGGGCTGCTACGGTATCGGCGTGACGCGCATCCTGGGCGCCGCCATCGAACAGAACTTCGACGACAAGGGCATCATCTGGCCAGCGTCGATCGCGCCGTTCGAGGTCGTGCTGTGCCCGATGGGCATGGACCGCAGCGAACTGGTCAAGGAAGAGACGGAGAAGCTGTACGCAGCCCTGCAAGGCGCTGGCGTGGACGTCATCGTCGACGACCGCGGCTTGCGTCCAGGTGCCATGTTCGCCGACTGGGAACTGATCGGCGTGCCGCACCGCATCGTCATCGGCGAGCGCGGCCTGAAAGAAGGCAAGCTGGAATACCAGGGCCGCCGCGATGCGGAAGCGACCGGTGTGGCGCCGGACGAGATCGTCGCCTTCATCCAGGGCCAAATGGCGCAGTGAAGCGCCTATCAGTAAGCAAGACGGCTGGCGCGCTCGCGCTGGCCGCCTGCCTGGCCTGCGTCTCTCCGGCGCAGGCTGGCAACCAGAAGGAGGAGGCGCTGGCCGACTCCGTCCGCCTGGCCCTGTCGCATGCGATCCGCGACGAACGCCCGCCGCAACCCAAATTTGCCACGCCCGCCGACTTGCAGCGCTACCAGCAATGGCTGGCGCAGATGTCGCAGCGCCTGCAGCGCAAGCTGCCGGACGCCCAGCTGCGCACGGAATTCCTGGAAACCGTATGGTACGAATCGCGCCGCGCGGGCCTGGAGCCGGCCCTCGTGCTGGGCCTGATCCAGGTCGAGTCGGCCTACCGCAAATACGCCGTCTCGCTGGCTGGCGCGCGCGGCTACATGCAGGTGATGCCGTTCTGGACGGGCGTCATCGGCGACCATGACCGCAGCAAGCTGTTCCACATGCAGACGAACCTGCGCTACGGCTGCGCCATCCTGCGCATGTATCTGGATATGGAACGAGGGGATTTATACCTGGCGCTGGGGCGGTACAACGGCAGCCGGGGGCGTGCCGAGTATCCGAATGCCGTGCGGGCGGCTTGGCGGCAGTGGGAATTCAAATGAAGGCTGGGGTCGGACCCCAAGGCAGCGTTGGCGCAGAGCTCTGTGTTAACGGTGTTGAGGGTCTGACCCCGGGTAAATGGCAGCCAAAAAAAATGCCCCGCTCGCAGTAAAGCGGCGGGGCACTCACACGGCGCAAAACGCCCTGTGCGTATCTGATTATTTCAAATGATCGGAGATCAGTTTGGTCATTTCAAACATGGAGACTTGGGCTTTGCCGCCGAAAACTGCTTTCAGCTTGTCGTCCGCATTGATCATGCGGCGGTTGGCCGGATCTTGCAGATCGAGTTTTTTGATGTAATCCCATACCTTTTTGGTCACTTCCGTGCGCGGCAGTGGTGCTGCGCCAACAACGGCGGCCAGCTCTTTCGATGGCGTCATTGCTTTCATGAATGCTGCGTTTGGCTTGCGTGGTGTTGCCGGTGCTGCCGCTTTCTTCGCCGCTGCTGGTTTAGCTGCTGCCTTGGCTGCGGGTGCTGCTTTCTTGGCGGCTGCAGGCTTGGCTGCTGCTGCTTTGGCTGGCGCTGCTACTGGGGTTTTTTTGGCTGTTGCCATCTTCGAGCCTCCTTAACAAACACATGGGAAATTGCGCAATTAATCGCACGGCTAATATTGGTGTGGATTTACCTTGTATGCAAGTGTTTTTCACGTTTTCACGAGGAAAAAGCAGGGAAATGGCCATGCTGTCGCCCGGGCGCACCGCTTGGGAGCGCAGAACGGCGTTTTTGCCCCTAAATGGCATGGTTGCTGGCTATGCGGGGAGGGGTGCTGCGGAGGGAGGGAAGAGTGATGCCGGACACATGAAAATGCAATCCGGCATTATTTAGAACGATGTTTTTTGACTTGAACTACGCCTCACGCGGCGTAAAAAAGGCCTTCAAAATCACAGCGAGCGGATGGTATTTGTGGCCGAGAAGCGCAACCGTACTAAAGTACGGTGAGCATCGCCGGCCGCAAAGACCACCGCGCAGCGGATTTTGAAGCCTTTCCTCATAGCGGATTTTGACGCCTTACCTCATTCCCGGCATCATGCCTTTCATACTGCGCATCATCTTCATCATCCCGCCGCCCGACAATTTCTTCATCATCGTCTGCATTTGCTCGAATTGCGTCAGCATGCGGTTTACTTCCTGCACCTGCACGCCGGCGCCGGCGGCGATGCGGCGCTTGCGCGTGGCCTTGATCAGTTCAGGCTTGGCGCGTTCCTGCGGCGTCATCGAATCGATGATGCCGCACATGCGGCGCACCTGTTTGTCGGCTTGATCCATGTTCTTGCCGCCTGCCGCCTGCTGGAACTGGGCCGGCAGCTTGTCCATCAGGTTGGCCATGCCGCCCATTTTCTTCATCTGGCCCAGTTGCGCCTTGAAGTCGTTCATGTCGAACTTGCCGCCGACCTTGATCTTTTGCGCCAGGTCGGCCGCCGCCTTGCTGTCGACGCCCTTGCGCGCTTCTTCCACCAGCGCGAGGATGTCGCCCATGCCCAGGATGCGGTTGGCCATGCGGGTCGGGTCGAACGCTTCCAGGCCGTCGAGTTTTTCCGAGACACCGGCAAACTTGATCGGTTTGCCCGTGATGTGGCGCACGGACAGGGCGGCACCGCCGCGCGCATCGCCATCGAGCTTGGTCAGCACGATACCGGTCAGCGGCAGCGCATCGTTAAAGGCTTTCGCCGTGTTGATGGCGTCCTGGCCCAGCATGGCGTCGACGACAAACAGGGTTTCGATCGGTTTCACGGCGCCGTGGACGGCGGCGATTTCGCGCATCATCTCTTCGTCGATACCGAGACGGCCTGCCGTATCGATGATCAGCACGTCGTGGTAATGCTTTTTCGCCCAGTCCAGCGCGGCCAGCGCGATATCGACCGGCTTGTCCGTGCTGGTGGACGGGAAGAAGTCGGCGCCCACCTGGGCGGTGACCGATTGCAGCTGGGCGATCGCGGCTGGGCGATACACGTCGGCCGAAACGGTCAGCACTTTCTTCTTCTTTTCTTCCTTCAGGTACTTTGCCAGCTTGCCGACGGTGGTGGTTTTACCCACACCCTGCAAACCGGCCATCAGGATGATGGCGGGCGGCTGCTGGGCAAAGCTGATCTGCGACGCTTCCGGTCCCAGGTCGGCGCCCATCAGGGCGGCCAGCTCGCGCTGCACCACGCCCACCAGGGCCTGGCCTGGCGTGAGCGAGGAAATGACATCCTCGCCCATGGCTTTTTCTTTGACTTTGGCGATGAATTCGCGCACGGCGGGCAGGGCGACGTCGGCTTCGAGCAGCGCCAGGCGCACTTCGCGCAGCATGTCGGCGGTGTTCGCTTCGGTCAGGCGCGCCTCGCCGCGCATGGTCTTGACGACTTTGGCAAGCCGTTGGGTGAGATTATCTAGCATGATGAACCTGCAATGAAAAGCTTGGGAGTGGGCGGCGCAAGCCGGACGATGGCCGCCATTTTACCCCATCGCGGGTGGCTGGCGGTCCCGCGCTGCACCGCCTGGCGGTTGGCCGGCGTTTGAATTAGTTGGTATTTCTGGCAATGCCGCGATTGCATGAATGGCAGTAACGCGGTTAGAATGAGAATAATTCTTATTTACATTCTCGGGCGCCGCACGCCCGGGCGGAAAGGGATGCCATGTCGGCCGCCGATTTTGCACAGCAACAAGACCTGCACGCGCTCTACAGCAGCCATCACGGCTGGCTGCAGGGCTGGCTGCGGCATAAGCTGGGCAATGCGGGCGAGGCGGCGGACCTGGCGCAAGACACCTTCGTCAGCGTGCTGACGGCCGATACCGCGCCGCAGATCCGTGAAGCGCGGCCTTTTCTCGCCACCATCGCGCGCCGCCTGGTGGCGCATCGCCACCGCCGGCAAGTGCTGGAAGACGCCTATCTGGAAGCGCTGGCCTGCCTGCCGCCCGAAGTGGCGCCCGCGCCGGAAGAGCGGCTGCTGGCGCTGGAAGCCTTGCAGGAAATCGACCAGGCCCTGGCTGGCTTGCCCGCGCCCGTGCGCACGGCGTTCCTTATGGCGCAACTGGAAGGACTCAGCTATGCCGAGATCGCCGCGCGCCTGAAGGTGTCGGCCAGCTCGGTCAAGCAATACCTGACGCGCGCCAACCGCCAGGTGTTTTTCTCGCTGCCGGCATGAGCAAGGTGGGCAATGCTGCGGCCCCGGCGGCCATCCGCGAGGACGTGCAGCAGCAGGCGGCCGAATGGCTGACCATGCTGATGTCGGGCGAGATAGACGCGGCGCAACAGGCCGCCTGGCAGCGCTGGCGCGAGGCGGATCCGGAACATGAGCGGGCCTGGCGGCATATCGAAGCCGTGTCGCAGCGCTTCAACGGCTTGCACCGCGGTGCGGCCGCGCAGGCGCTGGCTGGCACGCAGCAGAAAGCCGTCAACGGCAAGCGGCGCCAGTTGCTGGCGTGGCTGGGCGTGGCGGCCGGCGGCGGCATGCTGGCCGCGCAGACGGATGCCTGGGATGGCGTGCGCGTCCTGCGCGCCGACTACCGCACGGCCACGGGCGAGCGGCGCGAGGTGGCGCTGGACGACGGCAGTGTGCTCAGCCTGAATACGGGATCGGCCGTGAACGTGCGTTTCGATGCCAGCCGCCGCCTGATCGAGCTGCTGGCCGGCGAAATCCTCGTCACCAGCGGCCATGGCGCCGGCAGCGGCGCGCCTTTGGTGGTGGCCACGCGCGAAGGCATGGTGCGCGCGCTGGGCACGCGCTTTGCCGTGCGCCAGCAAGATGACTACAGCACCGTGGACGTGTTTGACAGCGCCGTTGAAATCCGTCCCCGCGACGGCGGCGGCGCACCCCTGCTGCTGGAGGCCGGGCACGGCGTGGCATTTTCCCGCCATGCGCTGGACGCGCCGCACGCCCTCGGTGCGTATGCGGACGCCTGGTCGCGCGGGCAGCTGATCGTCGATGACGTGACCCTGGGCGATTTCCTGGCCGACCTGGCCCGCTACCGCCCCGGCGTGATCGACTGCGCACCGGCCGTGGCTCAGCTGCGCCTGTCGGGCGTGTTCCCGCTGGCCGACACGCAGCGCATTTTGAACATGCTGCCCAATTCCCTGCCGGTGCAGGTGCGCAGCCGCACGCGCTACTGGGTGACGGTCGAACCGGCCCCGTAGTACTCCACAAAAAATATTTGCAGTCGGACTGCCCGTTTTTCGTTTTCGCGGCACCTACAGAGTAGGGCGCCTGTTTTTCACCGTCTGATGACGCCACTATCAGGAACTTGCATGTCGCACGCTTTGAATTTTGTCAGTTTGCTATCACCTCACTCCGCATTGCGTCCGCTGGCGCAAGCGGCGGCGGCCCTGTGCCTGGCCGCCAGCCTGCCGGCCATCGCGCAGCAGGCGCCAGCCACTCCCGCCACCGAACAGACCATGCTTAGCGTGTCCGTGACGGCGGGGCGCGATGCGACAACAGAGGGCAGCGGCTCGTATACGACGGGCGTGAGCAATACGGCAACCAAGCTGAACCTGTCGCTGCGCGAGACGCCGCAGTCGGTCAGCGTGCTGACGCGCCAGCAGATCGACGACCTGGGCATCACGACCCTGGACGACGCGGTGCAGTCGATCACGGGCCTGGTCATGCAAAAGGGTAACTTTACGGGCGATTCGGGCAGTTTCAGCGCACGCGGCTTTCCAATCGACAACATCCTGTTCGATGGCTTGCCCACCAGCCTGGGCGCGAACGGCACCTTCAATGGCGACAATGACGACCTGGCCATCTATGACCGCATCGAGGTGGTGCGCGGCGCCACGGGCTTGATGACGGGCAGCGGCACGCCCAGCGCGGCCATCAACATGGTGCGCAAGCGCCCGACGGCCACGCCGCAAGCCACGTTTTCAGCCAGCGTGGGCAGCTGGAGCAACTACCGCCTGGAAGCCGATGCGGCCAATGCGCTCAACGAAGCGAAAACCCTGCACGGGCGCATCGTCGTGACGGTGCAGGACAAGAAGGATTTTGTCGACGTGCTGCATGGCCGCAATCACCAGCTGTACGGCATCATCGAAGCGGACCTGCGCCCCGACACCACCTTGACCGTGGGCGCGCACTACCGCAAGACGGACAACGACGGCGTCGCGACGGGCGTGGTGACGGCCGCCGACGGCCGCTTCCTGGATTTGCCCCGCTCGACCTATCTGGGCAGCGATTTCGACGACTGGCGCCAGACGGACAAGACCATCTTCGCCGAACTGGAACACCGCTTTGCCAATGGCTGGAAGGCCAAGCTGGCCGCCACGCGCAAGACGCCCGAGATCGACACGACGTTTTCCGGCATCAACCGCCGCGGCGACACCCTGCGCTTCAATTCGCAAAGCTACCGCGCCGAGCTGGCCAACACCAGCTATGACGCGTATGCGAGCGGCAGCTACAGCCTGTTCGGCCGCCAGCACGAGCTGACCGTCGGCGCCAGCCACCGCCGCTCGTCGAAAAACAGCTATGGCGGCTGGGCACCGTACAGCTGGGGCGCGGCGGCGCCCGTGCTCGACCCGTTCCACTGGGATGCGGGCAGCGTGGGGCGCCCCGTCATCAATTACGCGCAGTGGCGCACGGCCAGCATCACCGAGCAAAGCGGCGTGTATGCGGGCACGCGCATGCGCCTGGCCGACCCGCTGTCGCTGGTGCTGGGCGGGCGAGTGAGCTGGTACAAGGACGATGCCGGCTACTCGGTGGCGCGCGAATTCACGCCGTACGCCGGTGTCGTGTATGACCTCGACAAGCAGCATTCCGTGTACGCCAGCTGGACGGAAATCTTCCAGCCGCAGGCGGCCACCGACGCCCATGCGCAGCCATTGAAGCCGATCAGCGGCACCAACTATGAAGCGGGCGTGAAGGGTGAATACTTTGGCGGCGTCCTCAATGCCAGCGCGGCCGTGTTCCAGATCCGCCAGCAAAACCGTGGCGTGGACGACCTGGCCGGCCCGAACCCCTGCCCGGGCAGCACGTGGGGCTATTGCCAGCGCGCGTCGGGCGAAGTGCGCAGCGAAGGCGTGGAACTGGACGTGGCGGGCGCGCTGACGCCGGACTGGCAGCTGTCGGCCGGTTTTACCTATGTGAAGGCGCAATTCAAGCGCGACAGCGATCCGGCCAATATCGGCAAGGATTTCAACAGCCGCTATCCGCGCCAGCAGCTCAAGCTGGCCACCAGCTACCGCCTGTCCGGCGCGGCGCAGGGCTGGCGCGTCGGCGCCTCGGTGTACGGGCAAGGCGCGACCGAGTCGAACGACGGCACCTATCATCTGCGCCAGGGTCGTTACGCGATCGTGGGCTTGAACGCGGCGTGGCAGATCGACAGCCGCGCCGAGCTGCGACTGAACGTGAACAATGCGCTCGACAAGCACTATTACCAGAGCATCTATTCCGATGTCTTCGGCAACATGGTGGGCGCGCCGCGCAACCTGATGCTGACCTTGAACTACAAACTGTAAATAACCGCTTTTGAATGATCTATCTTGATGAAGGATGCATGGCTTATGGAAGTGCAGTTGAATCTGGCCCGCGACGGTGTGAGCCAGCGTATGCCACAGGGAGCGCCGCGATGATGAAATCGGCCCACATGATGTTGTTCTCGCGCGTGCTCGCCGCCATCTTTGGCGGCTATGCACTGACGTCCGGCGTGGCCGTGCTGCTGTCGGCCGTGCTGCCGCTGTCGCGCGCCGAAGCCGTGCTGACGGCCACCCTGAGCGCCTTCGTCGTCTACACCTGCGCCGTGATCTGGGTCTTTGCCGTGCAAGACCTGCGCCGCGCCTGGTTGGGCATGCTGCTGCCGGCCATCGTCTGCGGCGGCCTTGGCCTGCTGCTGTCGCGGGGTGCGGCATGAACGCCGTCAAGGTAGACAAAGTGATCAAGACGCCGCAGCAGGGCGGCTTGCGCCAGGCCATGGCCTGGCTGCACACGTGGAGCGGGCTATGGATTTCGTGGCTGCTGTTCGCCATTTTCCTCACCGGTACCCTGGCCGTCTTCGATGAACCGATCACCCACTGGATGACGCCCGAACATGCACTGGAAGAGGCGGCGCATGCGAACGATCCGCCGCTGCCGAAGGTCACGGACCGTGGACACCGCCTGGAACTGGCGCTCGACTTCATGGCCAAGGAACATCCGAAGGCGGACATGTGGGAAATCTGGCCCGTGCAGCGTCCGGGCCACGGCCTGTCCGCCTACTGGTTCCAGCCCGCCGGCGGCTACGGCTCGGCGGACCTCGATCCGCTGACGGGCGCCGTCATCGAACATGCGCGCGAGGCAACGCAGCGCGACACCATCGGCGGCCATCATTTCGTCGATTTCCACTACGAACTGCACGCGGGACGCATCGGCGTGTGGATCGTCGCCATCACCACCATGATCATGCTGGTGGCGCTGGTGAGCGGCGTCATCACGCACAAGCGCATCTTCAAGGATTTCTTCACCTTCCGCCCGGCCAAGGGCCAGCGTTCGTGGCTCGACGCGCACAACGCGGTGGCCGTGCTGACCTTGCCGTTCCAGTTCATGATCGCCTACACGGGCCTGGCATTTTTTAGCGATGACTATGTGCCGGCCCCCGTGGTGGCGCAATACGGCATGGACAATGCCAAGAAGGCCTTCCTGGCCGACTGGAACGATGTGGGTAAACCCGCGAAGACAGGCCAGCCGCTGGCCATTCCCGCGCTGGAATCGTTCGCGCTGCGCGCCGAGCAGGCCATCGGCCAGGAAATCCGCGCCGTGGTGCTGGACAACCCGAACGACGCCTCCATGCGCGTGTGCATGTACGGCTGGAATGAAGAGACGGACACGATGGAACGCATCAGCGCCAACACGGGCAGGGCCTGCTATGCGCTGGCCACGGGCGAACAGGTCGCCTTGCGCCGGCCCGGCGAGTCGGATACGGGCGGCGCGGGCCTGACGCGCTCCGTCATGTCGAACCTGCACATGGCGGGCTTCGGCGGCACGCCGATGCGCTGGCTGTACTTCTTCTGCGGCCTGGCCGGCACGGCCATGATGGGCACGGGCGCCATCCTGTTCATGGTCAAGCGCCGCCAGAAGTCCGGCGGCGAGTTCGGCGCCTACACGCAGCGCGTGTACCGCATCGTCGCCTGCCTGAACGTGGCGGCGATTGCCGGCCTGTCCATCGCCTGCGTGGGCTTCCTGTGGGCCAACCGCCTGATTCCCATCGGCGTCGAGCACCGCGCCGGCTGGGAAGTGCGCGCCTTCTTCGGCGTGTGGTTTGTGATGCTGGTGCACGCCTGCCTGCGCGCTGAAAAGCGCGCGTGGATCGAACAACTGGGCTTGCTGGCGGCCCTGTGCCTGCTGCTTCCCGTCCTGAATGTACTGAGCACGGGCGACAACCTGGCGGCGCAAATCGCGCGCGGCGACTGGGAAAGCGCCGGCGTGGAACTGGGCGGCATGGCCTTCGGCCTGCTGGCCGCCTGGGGCGCGTGGAAAGTCCATAAGCGCAAGGAAAAACCGGCCAGCAAGGCCGCCGCCAGGGAAAGCGCCGCGCCCACGGCCAGCCTGCAAATCAATACCGAAGGACAGTCATGATCCCTACCATCCTCTGTGCGCTGGGCCTGTCGTATGCGGGCATGGCCAGCCTCTCGCTGGCGATGGACCGCCACCATGGGCAGGTCTGGGGCCGGGATGCGGCGCCGAACGTGCGGCGCGCGCTGCAGCTGGCCGGCACCTTCCTGCTGGCGCTGGCCATCTGGCCCTGCGTGGCCGGCTGGAGCGCTACCGTCGGCGTCGTCGCCTGGCTCGGTTTCATATCGGCCGGTGCGCTGCTGGTGGCCCTGCTGCTGCCGTATGCCCCCCGCTTGCTGTTTCGTAGTTCCCTGCTGGCAGCCGTCGCCGCGCTGGCAGGTCTTGTGACGTTCCTGCAGTGATGTTGACTGCCATTTTCAAGGATAGACCGATGCACTTTTCACGCCTGGCGACACCGATTGATGTTTTGAATGTATTGAAAGCGGCTGCCTGATGGCGGCCCGCCTGCCTACCCGCCGCGCCCGCATCCTGGGCGGCGTGGTCTTGCTGGCGCTGTTCGGCGCCGGCGCATTGTGGGCCACGCGCGGCCCGAAAACCGTGTTCGACACGGCGCCCGTCAAGCGCGGCAATATCGAGGCCAGCGTCACGGCCATCGGCACCCTGCAGTCGCAAACCTATGTCGATGTGGGCGCGCAGGTGTCGGGCCAGATCACGCGTTTGCACGTGCAGCCGGGCAGCGACGTCGATAAAGGCCAGTTGCTGGCCGAGATCGACCCCAGCGTGCAGCAAGCCACGGTCGATGCGGGCCGTGCCGCGCTGGCGGGCTTGCGCGCGCAGCTGGCCGACCAGCAGGCGCAGCACCGCCTGGCGGGCCAGCAGCATGTGCGCCAGAAGCAGATGGCCAAGTTCGATTCGACCCCCTTGGCCGACCTGGAAACGGCCGAAGCCACCCTGGCCTCGGCCGGCGCCAAGATCGACCACCTGAAGGCGCAGATCGACCAGACCCAGGCCAGCCTGAAGGCGGACGAGGCGCGTCTTGGTTACACGCGCATCTACGCGCCGATGGCCGGCAAGGTGGTGGGACTGGACGCGAAAGAAGGGCAAACCCTGAACGCCACGTACCAGACGCCGAACATCCTGCGCATCGCCGACCTGTCGGCCATGACCGTGTGGACGGAAGTGTCGGAAGCGGACGTGCGCCGCGTGCGCCCTGACATGCCCGTGTACTTCACCACCCTGGGCGGCGACCAGCGGCGCTGGAGCGGCAAGGTGCGGCAAGTGCTGCCGGCGCCGCCAGTGCCCGGCGGTTCCGCCGCCGGCACGGCCCTGGCGCCGTCGACCAGCAAGGTGATCCTGTATACAGTGCTGTTCGACGTGGATAACGCCGATGGCGAACTGATGCCGCAGATGACGGCGCAGGTGGTGTTTGTCACGGCGGCGGCGAACAATGTGCTGGCCGTGCCCTTGCCGGCCCTGAAACCGTCGACGGAAGAAGGCGCCAAGCCGGGGCAGTTCACGGCCCGCGTGATGGATGCGGATGGCAAGGTCGATACGCGCGCCGTCACCGTCGGCGTGCGCAACCGCCTCAGCGCGGAAGTGCTGCAAGGCTTGCGCGAAGGTGAGTTGCTGGTCACGGGCGAGCAGCCGGCCGGCAGCGGCAGCAGCAGGTTCCAGCTGTGAGCGCGATGAGCGAGGCCAGGTCGCTGGGACAAGCAGGAGAGCCTGGCCGGGCGGCGCCATTGATTGAACTTGCCGGCATCCGCAAGCGCTACGGCGGCCATGACGGCGCGCCGGCCGTGGAAGTGCTGCGCGGCCTGACCTTGGCTATCGGCGCCGGTGAATTCGTCGCCATCGTGGGCGCCTCCGGTTCCGGCAAGTCGACCCTGATGCATCTTCTTGGATGCCTGGACCGCCCCAGCGACGGCACGTACCGCTTCGCCGGCCAGGACGTGGCCAGCCTGAATCCCGATGAACTGGCGTGGCTGCGGCGCGAAGCGTTCGGCTTCGTCTTCCAGGGTTATCACCTGATCGCCACGGAATCGGCGCGCGAAAACGTGGAAGTGCCGGCCCTGTACGCGGGCATGCCCGCCGCCGCCCGCCATGCGCGCTCGGAAGCGCTGCTCAAGCGCCTGGGCCTCGGCGAACGCCTGGACCACCGGCCGAACCAGTTGTCGGGCGGGCAGCAGCAGCGCGTGTCGATCGCGCGCGCGCTGATGAATGGCGGGCGCATCATCCTCGCCGATGAACCGACGGGGGCGTTAGACAGCAGCAGCGGCGCCGAAGTCATGGCCCTGCTGGGCGAACTGGCCGACGCGGGCCACACCATCATCCTCATTACGCATGACCGCAAGGTGGCGGCCCAGGCGCGCCGCGTGATCGAGATCAGCGATGGCGAAATCGTCGAAGACTCGGGCGCCATCGCCATTTCCGCCATGTCGACGACCTTGCCGCCGCTGGACATGTCGCGCGCCGCCCACGATACCGGTGCGTCGCTGGGCACGGAATTGCTCGACGCGGCGCGCGCGGCCTGGCGCGTGCTGTGGATCAACCGCTTCCGCACGGGCTTGACCCTGCTCGGCATCGTCATCGGCGTCGCTTCCGTGATCGTCATGCTGGCCATCGGCCTGGGCACGCGCCAGCAGGTGATGGCGCAGCTGGGGGCGTTCGGCTCGAACCTGCTGTACATGGCGTCGCGCGGCGAAAGCTCGCGCATTCCCGGGCGCAGCATCACCCTGGCCGACCTCGATGCGCTCAAGGATGTGCCGGGCATTTCCCACGTGTTGCCGAACGTCACGGGCAACAAGGTAATACGCCACGGCAACCTCGACGTGCAGACCTATGTGCGCGGCACGGGGCCGGCCCTGCCGCAGATCCAGACCTGGCCCGTGGCCAAGGGCGGCTTCTTTACGGAGGAAGACGAGCGCGAGATGGCCACCGTGGCCGTGCTGGGCGCGCACCTGGCGGAAAAGCTGATGCCCGACGTGCCCAACCCCGTGGGGCAAAGCATCCTGATCGGCAACGTGCCGTTCCAGGTGATCGGCGTGATGAGCGCGAAGGGCGCGCTGACGGGCGAGAAGGATGAAGACGACGTGCTGCTGCTGCCGTTTTCCACGGCCGGCATCCGCGTCTTCGGCCAGCGCGAGCCCACGTACACCGTCATGGCGGTGGACGACGTCAAGCGCGTGACGGAGGTGGAGGCGGCAGTCGACGCCACCATGTTCGAGCGCCACCGCATCCGCGACTACGGCATCAGCAACGCGGCCGCGTCGATCGCCGCCGAAGCGAAGACGCAGGACAACATGACCATGATGCTCAGCCTGATCGCGGCCGTCTCGCTGGTGGTGGGCGGCATCGGCGTCATGAACGTGATGCTGATGACGGTGCGCGAGCGCACGCGCGAAATCGGCATCCGCATGGCGACGGGCGCGCGCCGGCGCGACATCCTGCGCCAGTTCCTCACCGAAGCCGTGCTGGTGTCGGTGGTGGGCGGCGTGGCCGGCATCGTGGTCGGCGTGACGGTGGCCGGCCTGCTGCTGGTCTGGGACGTGCCGGTGATCTTTTCGCTCAGCGCCATCGCCGGTGCGTTTGCCTGCGCCGTGGTGACGGGGCTGGTGTTTGGCTTCATGCCGGCGCGCAAGGCGTCGGGACTCGATCCGGTCGTGGCGCTGGCTGGCCAGTAAGCCGGCTGTTGTAAGAACGCCGGCGCAGTGCCTGCCATCGCGGCCAGGCATGGCGCCGGCGTCAAGGGCGAGCTGCCGGGCCACACGTATCAACCTCGGCTTTCACTCCAGCTTGCCAGCGCCTTGTTCATGGCGAAGACTGTCGCCAGCAACGAGACGGCGAGAAAGCCGATAACGGTCCACGCGAACGACGCCACGTCTGACCGGTCAAGCAAAATGCCGCCGACAACGCCGCCGCTGGCCACCGCCGTGTTCCAGCCCGTCGTGTACATCGATTGCGCCACATCAACCGACTCGCCGGCAAAGCGGGACAATGCCGTTTGAGTGATGGTCGCAAAGCCGCCCACAGCGAGGCCCCATACCGCCACGGAGGGGTAGACCACCTGCGACAGGTCGCCCCAAAGACCCAGCAGCGCGGATGCGACGGCGAAGACCATGACGCTTGCCACGGCAAGAAACTGCAGCCGCCTATCGACCATCGCACCGACGACCCATAGGCCGATGATCGAACCGAGTCCGAAGACGAACAGGACGGTCTCCACGTTCGCCGACAAGCCCGAAGGCGCGAGCAATGGCTCGATATAGATGTAGAGAATGTTGTGGGCGACAACGAAGGTGAAGACAACGAACAGCACGGCGCGAATGCCGGTCTTGAAAAATATGCTGGAAAGCGCTTGGCGTTGCCCCTTGCTCTGGCCAGGAAAGTCGGGGACGATGGCAATGATCCACACCATGAGCAAAAGTGCCAGGGCGCTCATCAGGCCAAACGCGCCTTGCCAGCCGATGGCGCGGCCAAGCAGCGCTCCCAGCGGTACACCGAGCACCAAGGCGATGGTCGCGCCGGCACCGGATATCGCAATCGCCCGTCCGCCGAGATGAGACGGCGACATGCGCACCGCATAGCCAGCCAGGAGCGTCCAGACGATTCCGCCGAAGACACCGGCGAAGAAGCGCGCCACCAGAGAGACGCCATAGCTATCGGACAGCGCGGTGACGAGATTGACAAGCGCAAAGCCGAAGATCGCCGTCAATAGCAATGGACGCCGCCGCATGCCTTGCGTAAGCATGGTGACCGGAATCGCCGCGACCAGCGCGCCGACTGCGTAGGCGGTAATGAACTGGCCTGCCAGGCTGTCAGAGACGCTCAAGCCTTGCGCAATGGAAGAAAGCAGGCCGGCGGGCATGATCTCGGTCAGCAAGGTGACAAAAGCTGCCATTGCCAAGGCAAGCAGTCCGCCCAAGGGCAATCGCTCGGCGCTCTTGTGTCGAGCAGATGTTGTTGTCTGATGCATAAACTAGGTTCCTCAAGTTGAAGTCATTCTGGTGTGGAGTATCAGTACGCATGCTGCCTGCTGACCAACAAAAGAAAAATAGGCTACAGTGAACAATATATGTGACATAGCAGTCATTAATCGACGGGCTTCAATGGAAAATCTTGGTTCTCTCGACCTCTTTGTACGTGCGGGGGAGGCCCGCAGCTTCACTGCGGCCGGGCAGCAGCTGGGCATTTCCGCATCCGCCGTCAGCAAGGCCATCGCGCGGCTGGAAGAACGCCTGGGGGTTCGTCTGTTTCACCGCTCCACGCGCACCATCAGCCTGACATCGGAAGGCGCGTTGTTCCTGGAGCGCTGCCGCCGTATCCTTTGCGAGGTGGAGCTGGCCGAAGCCGAACTCTTGCAGACGCAAAGCGCCCCGCATGGCAAGCTGCGCATCAGTCTGCCATCGCTCGGCACCGTGTTCATGCCCAAGCTGGCGGCCTTCCAGCGGTGCTATCCCGCTGTCGCGCTGGACATCGACTGCTCGGATCGCCTGGTGGACGTGATCGAAGAAGGCTACGATGCCGTGATCCGTACCGGAGAACCCAGCGATTCCCGCTTGATGGCACGCACGCTGGGCGTCTATCGACGAGTCATCGTCGGCGCTCCCGGCTATTTCCAGCGGGCTGGACTTCCGCAGCACCCTGAAGACCTGGCCAGCCACGCCTGCCTGCTGTACCGCTATCCCACGACGGGCAAAATGGACGCATGGCCGTTGAGCAGGAACGGTCAGCCCCTTTCCATGGATTTGCCGGGCAGCATGGTAACGAATTCGCTGGACCCGCAGATCTGCTTTGCCGAACAAGGCCTCGGTATTGCCTGCGTGCCTGACATCGCCGTGCGTCGTCAGCTGGACGACGGCCGGCTCGTCACTGTGCTGGACGAATACAACCAGGACCGCACCACATTCCGCATATTGTGGCCTTCCAGCAAACATCTGTCGCCGAAGCTCAGGGTGTTCGTGGACTTCATCGCGCAGAACTTGTTTCCGCTTTGACAGTGGGCATTGCGTGATGTGCAGTGCTTTATGTATGCCGTCATACTGGGCATATATTGCATAGTGAAATAAAAAAGATTGCTCCTGGCTTAACACACGGTACTATCTCCCCATAATAAAAAAGCAGTGTTTCACGTGCCCTTGCGGGCACACACCAACCACCACAGGAGAACCCGATGCAGAAAAAATCAACTTTGAAGACCGGTATCGCCGCCGCCCTCATGCTGGCCTTCGGCATGGGCGCCGTGCAGGCGCAGGCGCAGGAAGTCGTGCGCCTGGGTAATTTGAAATTCGCCCATTACGGCGCCGTGTCGTACATCAAGGAAATCGCGCCCAAGTGCGGCATCAAGGTCGAAGAGCATATCTTCGCCAAGGGCCTCGACGTGATGCAGGCGATTATCGCGGGCGAGCTGGACGTGGGCGCGACGGCGTCCGAAGCAGCCATTTCCGGCCGCGCCGGCGGTGCGCCGATCTATGTGGTGGCCGGTTTTGCCAAGGGCGGCGCGCGCCTGGTGGGCGGGGCGGGGCAAAAGATTACCAGTGTCAAGGAACTCAAGGGCAAGCGCGTGGGCGTGACGCGCGGCGGCATCCAGGAAGTGCTGCTGCTGGCCGAGCTGTCGCAGGCGGGCCTGACGTATTCGGAAACCAAGGGCAAGGACGTGCAGCTGGTATTTCTCGCCTATGCCGACTTGAATCAGGCGCTGATGGGCAAGAATATCGACGCCATGATGCAGTCCGAGCCGCAGTCATCGCAGGCGATCAACAAGGGTTTCGGCACCGAAGTCATCAAACCGTACGATACGCCGATCGGCGAACCCGTGCGGACCATGGTGATGACGGAAAAGTTCTACAAGGAACGCCGTCCCGTGGCGGAAAAGTTCATGCGCTGCTTCGTCGAAGCCACCAAGACCTTTATCGACAACAAGGCGACGGCGGAAAAATATGTGCGCGAAGTCGTGTTCCGCGGCCAGATCACGAAGGATGACTTCGACGACGCGATCAGCAATTCGCCGTATTCGTACGACATCTCGCCCGAGCATATCCAGATCACCACGGACGTGATGGTGAAAACGGGCGTGGGCCGCATGACGAAGCCGCCCGTGGCCAAGGACTGGGTCAAGACGGACTTGCTGGAGCAGGCGAAAAAGAGCCTGAACGTGAAGTAAATCAGACAGCCATGAAAAAAACCTCCGCACCAGCGATGGCGCGGAGGTTTTTTTGTGAAGGAGTGGCTTTAGCGGGCGTTAAAACCCATCCAGCCTTTTTCCGTCTGGCGGAAGCTCAGCGTGTAGATGCGGGTCAGTTCATCGCCTTTCTTCAGCTGGCGGCTGATGATGGCGCCGTAATTGTCTTGCACGATCTGGTCCGACCATTGCATCAGGTTGTCGAAACGCTCGGCCGTCATCGCCGCCTGGCGCGCCAGCAGTGGTGCGGGAATCGCCTTCTTTTCCTGCTGCTGCACCCAGAAGTCGCGGAAGACCTTGTTTTCGCCGTTCATGCCGCGCGCCATCAGGCCCAGGCCCATGGTCATGCCCACGGAGCCATCCGTCTTTGCCTGCGCCTCGAGCTTGTCGGCCACGTCGGCCAGCAATTCCAGGTAGCCCACCTTGGCGCGCAGCACGGCCGAGCCCTTGATTTCATACTGTTCGTTCTCTTTCCAGCCGTTGAGCTTTTCCAGCTTCGCGATGTCGAAGTACTCCTTGTACAGGTCATAGCTCTGGACGGATGTGCGGAAATACTCTTCGTACGTGGATTGGGAAGGCGCATCTTTCATGCAGCCGCTTAATATAGTGCAGGCGGCCAGCAGGAGACAGGTCCAGGACATTTTTTTGAAAGAGAACATGGCGGTGGGGGCGAGTGGCGAAAGGTGAAAGATTGTTGCTCTATGGACATAATTATAGGACTGCCTCATCCAGATGGCAACGTGCCTGCGGCGCGGCGGCAGTGCGCCGCAGGAAAGATTGCCGAAATCTTGAGGCTGCGCCACCCCGCCGCGGCCGAGGCGCGATATCATGGCAGGCTTGCGGTATCGGCTGGCGGCAAATTGCCCACGGCCCATACTGCCGCTTGAATCGCGCTTGCCGGCTATGGTGTAAACTTAAACTATGCAGATCTATTTCTTTTTCATCGCCGCCCTGTTGTACGCGGCGTGCGCAGTGCTTCCCTCGTCCCGTGCCCGGCTCATTGCCGGCCTGACCGGCGCCGCCTGGCTGGCGCACGCCGCCACCCTGTGGTTCGACCTGATGGCGCCGGGCACCTTGCGCTTTGGTTTTTCCGCCATGCTGTCGGCCGCGCTGTGGGTTTCGGTGGGCGCCTACTGGATAGAGAACCGCAATTTCAGCCTGGATGGCCTGCGCCGCATGGTCATGCCCAGCGCCGTCCTCGCCATCGGCCTGGCCTGGGCCTTCCCTGGCAGCCAGGTCAGCATGGAAGGCAAGTCGGCCGTCTTCGGCTGGCATATTGCCGTGGCCGTGCTCGCCTACAGCACCTTGACGATTGCCGCCTTTCACGCCGTGCTGATGGCGCTGCAGGAATCGCGCTTGCATACGCGCAGCGAAAGCCGTGGCTTCATCGGCACGGCGCTGGACCAGCTGCCAGCCTTATTGACGATGGAAAAGCTGCTGTTCCGCATGATTGGCCTGGGATTTATTTTGCTCAGTCTGACCGTGCTGTCGGGCATCGTGTTTTCTGAGCAACTGTTTGGCAAGGCGCTCAACTGGGATCACAAATCCGTGTTTACCATGCTGTCGTGGCTGCTGTTTGCCTCGCTGCTGGCAGGCCGGCGCTTTCGCGGCTGGCGCGGCAAGACGGCCCTGAGCTTTACCCTGGCCGGTTTCGCCACCTTGCTGCTGGCCTATGTCGGCAGCCGTTTTGTACTGGAAGTGGTTTTACACCGAGGATTCGCATGACACGTGTTTTATTCTGGCTGGCGCTGGTGTTCCTGGTGCTGTTTGCGATCCGCAGCAAGATCCGTGGCATGCAGCAGCGCGCCCGCGCGCAGCAGCAACAGCAGCCGAATCCGTTTGCGCCGCCCGGCCGGCCGCAGGAATTGCCTGATGCCGAGCTGATGCTGTGCTGCGCCCATTGCGGCGTGTATTACCCGGCCTCGGAAAACGTGCAGGCCAAGGGCCACGATTACTGCAGCCACGCGCACGCCACCTTGTAAGGGCAGGCCGGCAGGTTCGCGCGCGTTGCTCATCCGTATCGTAACGTCCTCCGGCCTCCGTCCGGCGTAGCATCTGCATGAGGCGGTTCGTCGCCGCCATTGCGGAAAGGCGCGCTTCCATGTCCCGTCCCAATCCTGGTCCGGATACCGTGACCGCCACCGGCATGCCGCCGGCGCCGCAACTGAGCGGCAACTCGCTGCCCATGCAGGCGCTGCGCGCGCAGATCGGCCGCATCGCCCGCTGTGGCGCGCCGGTGGCCATCCGCGGCGAATCGGGCACGGGCAAGGAACTGGCGGCGCGCGCCATCCATGCCCAGGGCGCGCGCGCCAGCTTCCCGTTTATCGCCGTCAACTGCGGCGCCATTCCCGAAGCGCTGATGGAAGCGGAATTCTTCGGCTGCCGCCCGGGCGCCTATACGGGCGCGCTGCACGAACGCCAGGGCTTGTTCCAGGCGGCCCACGGCGGCAGCCTGCTGCTCGACGAAGTCGACGATCTGCCGCTGGCCATGCAGGTAAAGCTGTTGCGCGTGCTGCAGGAGCACCGCGTGCGCAAGCTGGGCGGCAGTAGCGACGAAGCCGTCGACGTGCGCATCCTGTGCGCGAGCCAGCATGGCCTGGCGCGGGGCGTGGCCGCCGGCACATTCCGCCAGGACCTGTTTTACCGCCTGAATGTGATCGAGCTGGTGTTGCCGCCGCTGCGCGAGCGGCGCGGCGATCTGCAGGTATTATGTGAGGTGATTCTCGCGCGCCTGTCGCCACGCCGGACCGTGAGTCTGGCGCCGCCCGTTCTGGCGGCCCTGGCCGCGCATGCGTTTCCCGGCAATGTGCGTGAACTGGAAAACGTGCTGGAGCGGGCGCTGGCCTTTGCCGACGGCGGCGTGATCGCGCTCGACGGGCTGGTCTTGCCATCGGCGGCGGGCGACATGCCGTTGCGGGCGCCGCCGCCATTGCCGGACTTGCCGGAACGGCAACTGTGCCTGCCAGGCATGGCCGCGCATGGCGTGGCCCCCGTCCTGCCGCTGGACGTGTATTTGCGCCAGGCCGAGCGCGACATGATCATGCTGGCGCTGGCACAGGCGCGCTACCACCGCGCACGGGCGGCGCGCCAGCTGGGCCTGAGCGTGCGCCAGTTGCGTTACCGCATGCAGAAATTGACGATACAGGAAGCTTTACTTGATGAGCGGATGGACGATAGATGAAGACGGCTGGTGCGACGGCGCGCTGCGCTATGACTCGCCGCACCACGATGCGCGCCCGGACGGTGCGCAAGTCGACTTGCTGGTGATTCATAACATCAGCTTGCCGGGCGGCCACTTTGGCGGGCCGCATGTGTCGGACTTGTTTACGGGCCGGGTAGATTATAATGCCGATCCTTCTTTCGCCGACCTGCGTGGCTTGCAGGTGTCGGCGCACTTTTTTGTGCGGCGTGATGGTGCGTTGTTGCAATATGTTTCTACTGATCAACGTGCCTGGCATGCGGGCGCGTCCATGTTCGAAGGACGCCCGCAGTGCAATGGCTATTCCATCGGTATCGAAATGGAAGGCGCAGATGACGTGCCCTTCCAGCAGCGGCAATACCATGTGCTGGCGGCAGTGACGGCGGCGCTGGTGGCGCGCTACGGGCTGTCCCAGGTGCGCGGGCACGAGCATATCGCGCCGGGGAGGAAGACGGATCCGGGGCCATTTTTCGACTGGCATTTTTACCAAGTATGCTGGCTGGAAACCCTGCGCGGGCAGCCTGCGTTAGCGCTTACTTCGCGGGGATTGGGCTTTCCATCCATGCCCTGAAAAGTCAACCGAAATCGTATATGACAATACAAAAAATTACGCCAACGGATGCCGGAAAACTATTGCATCACCCTCCGATGGCTACTACAATTAGTGCAGAAGTTGGATGTAAAGACTATATCTAGTGCCATCACAGACGTTTTCAGAATTATTGTCAAAGCTACCCGGATTGCTGATAAAGCACTGGAACTGGCGGTTTATCACCCTTGATCGTGTTTCGCGCCAGCCGGGCAGTACGGTGTGGCGATATGGCTTCTGACACTGTTTTATGCATTAAGAATTTACTATTTAGCAACAAATACCTGAAGAAACCCTGACCATCGGGCGTTCTATTCAACAACACACGCGGCAGCAAAACTGCAGGCTGACTTTAGCTGACAACGGGAGCTTCAATGCAATCACCACAAGATATTTCCATCCATCCAACGCCAGTATCGCCAGCGCCAGGCGCGGCCAACAGCGTGGCGAGCACGGGCGCGGCATTGGGCGACTATCGCATCATCCGCCGCAACGGCGCAGTGGTGGCATTTGAGCCTTCGAAGATCGCCATCGCCATGACCAAGGCGTTTTTGGCCGTTAACGGCGGCCAGGGCGCAGCCTCGGCACGCATCCGCGAACTGGTGGAACAGCTGACCGACGGCGTCGTCGCCGCGCTGGTGCGCCGCCATCCGGGCGGCGGCACCTTCCATATCGAAGACGTGCAAGACCAGGTGGAACTGTCGCTGATGCGTTCGGGCGAGCACGACGTGGCGCGTGCCTACGTGCTGTACCGCGCCAAGCACATGGAAGAGCGCCGCTTGCAGAAGGAAGCGCAAGGCGCGTCCGCGCAAGTGACCGCACCCCAGCTGAACGTCACCGACAACGGCGTGCGCCGCCTGCTGGACATGCAGGAAGTGCGCGACCTGATCAACGCCGCCTGCGCCGGCCTGGAAAAGCACGTCGATGCCGACGCCATCCTGGCTGAAACGGTGAAAAACCTGTACGACGGCGTGCCTGTCGAAGAGCTGCACAAGTCGGCCATCCTGGCGGCGCGCGCGCTGATGGAAAAAGACCCGGCCTACAGCCAGGTCACGGCCCGCATCCTGCTGCACACGGTGCGCAAGGAAGTGTTCGGCAAGGAAGTGCCGCAAGCGGCCGCTGCCGCCGAATACCTGACCTATTTCCCGCAATACATTGCCAAGGGTATCGCCGCCGAGCTGCTGAACCCGGTACTTGCCAGTTTCGACCTGGAGCGCCTGGCCAAAGCCATCGTCGCCGACCGCGACTTGCAGTTCGGCTACATCGGCCTGCAAACCCTGTATGACCGTTACTTCCTGCACATCCAGGACGTGCGCATCGAAATGCCGCAAGCCTTCTATATGCGCGTGGCCATGGGCCTGGCGCTGAACGAAGCGGACCGCGAAGCGCGCGCCATCGAGTTCTACAGCCTGCTGTCCTCGTTCGACTTCATGAGCTCGACGCCGACCCTGTTCAATTCGGGCACCCTGCGCTCGCAGCTGTCGTCGTGCTACCTGAGCACCGTCTCCGATGACCTGGAAGGCATCTACGACGCCATCAAGGACAATGCGCTGCTGGCCAAGTTCGCCGGCGGCCTGGGCAACGACTGGACGCCAGTGCGCGCCCTGGGCGCCCACATCAAGGGCACCAACGGCAAGTCGCAAGGCGTGGTGCCGTTCCTGAAAGTGGTCAACGACACGGCCGTGGCAGTCAACCAGGGCGGCAAGCGCAAGGGCGCCGTCTGCGCCTACCTGGAAACCTGGCACATGGACATCGAGGAATTCCTCGACCTGCGCAAGAACACGGGCGACGACCGCCGCCGCACGCACGACATGAACACGGCGAACTGGATTCCCGACATGTTCATGAAGCGCGTCATGGAAAAAGGCGATTGGACCCTGTTCTCGCCATCGGACACGCCAGACCTGCACGACAAGGTCGGCAAGGCATTTGAACAGGCTTACCTGGGCTACGAAGCCAAGGCCGCCGCCGGCGAAATCCGCGTCTTCAAGAAGATTGCCGCGCTGGATCTGTGGCGCAAGATGCTGTCGATGCTGTTTGAAACGGGCCACCCATGGATCACGTTCAAGGATCCTTGCAACATCCGCAGCCCGCAGTCGCACGTCGGCGTCGTCCACAGCTCGAACCTGTGCACGGAAATCACGCTGAACACGGGCCCTGACGAAATCGCCGTCTGCAACCTCGGTTCCGTCAACATGCCGGCGCACATGAAGGAAGGCAAGCTCGATCACGTCAAGCTGGCCAAGACCATCCGCACCGCCATGCGCATGCTAGACAACGTCATCGACATCAACTACTACGCCGTCGAGAAGGCGCGCAATTCGAACATGCGCCACCGTCCGGTCGGCATGGGCGTGATGGGCTTCCAGGACTGCCTGCACATGATGCGCGTGCCGTTCGCCTCGGACGCCGCCGTATCGTTTGCCGACACCTCGATGGAAGCCGTCTGCTACTACGCCTACCTGGCGTCGACGGAACTGGCCGAAGAGCGCGGCCGCTATGAGTCGTACGCCGGTTCGCTGTGGGACCGCGGCATCCTGCCGCAGGATTCGGTCAAACTGCTGGCCGAAGAGCGCGGCGGCTACCTGGAAGTCGATTCCTCGTCGGCCATGGACTGGACGCCGGTGCGCGAACGCATCGCCAAGTTCGGCATGCGCAACTCGAACTGCGTGGCGATTGCCCCGACGGCGACGATTTCGAACATCATCGGCGTGTCGGCTTGTATCGAGCCGACGTTCCAGAACCTGTACGTGAAATCGAACCTGTCGGGCGAATTCACCGAGATCAACGGCTACCTGGTGCGCGACCTGAAGGCGCGCGACCTGTGGGATGAAGTCATGATTTCGGACCTGAAGTACTTCGACGGCTCGCTGGTGAAGATCGACCGCATCCCGCAAGACCTGCGCGATATCTACGCCACGGCCTTTGAAGTGTCGCCAAGCTGGCTGGTGGAAGCGGCTTCGCGTCGCCAGAAGTGGATCGACCAGGCCCAGTCGCTGAACATCTACATGGCTGGCGCATCGGGCAAGAAACTGGACGAGACCTACAAGCTGGCATGGCTGCGTGGCCTGAAAACCACCTACTACCTGCGTACCATCGCCGCTACCCACATGGAGAAATCGACCTCCAAGACGGGCGCCCTGAACGCCGTGGCAGTCGACGGCGGCATGTCGGCCAGCGCGCAAAGCGCCCAGGCAGCGGTCGTGGCGGCAGCAGCGGTGGCCGTGGCACCAGTGGTGGCATCGGCAGCGGACGACGCCGATGGCGAAGCATGCTACCTGCGTCCGGGTGATGACGGTTTCGAAGAATGCGAAGCCTGCCAGTAAGATTTTAGTTGTCAGCCCAGAGCGTCTGGGCTGATTCAATGTTGTCAATATCCGCATTGTCCGATTCAACGGGCCTGTTGCGGATCGCCGGCTCGCCGGCATGGAAAGGAAGAAGAATATGTCGTTGTCCTGGGATGATGAAACCACGTCGGCAGCTGTGCCGCGTCCGGCGCAGCAAGCGCCACTGGGTAATACTGAATTGAACCTGCCGGCAGGTGCCGAGCCGTCCGAAGCGAACGCCGAGCAAGTGGCGCGCCGCGTGAATGCCGACGACAAGCGCATCATCAATGGCAAGACGGACGTCAACCAGCTGGTGCCGTTCAAGTACAAATGGGCATGGGACAAATACCTGGCCGGCTGCGCCAACCACTGGATGCCGCAGGAAGTGAACATGCAGCGCGATATCGAGCTGTGGAAAAACCCGAACGGCCTGACGGACGACGAGCGCCGCCTGGTCAAACGCAACCTGGGCTTCTTCGTGACGGCCGACTCGCTGGCCGCCAACAATATCGTGCTGGGCACCTACCGCCACATCACGGCGCCCGAGTGCCGCCAGTACCTGCTGCGCCAGGCGTTCGAGGAAGCGATCCACACGCACGCTTACCAGTACATCGTCGAATCGCTGGGCCTGGACGAAGGCGAGATCTTCAACGCCTACAACGAAGTCAAGTCGATCCGCGACAAGGATGAATTCCTGATCCCGTTCATCAACACTCTGACCGACCCTGCGTTCGTCACCGGCACGGTGGAAAACGACCAGAAGCTGCTCAAATCGCTGATCGTGTTTGCCTGCCTGATGGAAGGCCTGTTCTTCTACGTCGGCTTCACGCAGATCCTGGCGCTGGGCCGCCAGAACAAGATGATGGGCGCGGCCGAGCAGTACCAGTACATCCTGCGCGACGAATCGATGCACTGCAACTTCGGCATCGACTTGATCAACACGATCAAGATGGAAAACCCGCAGCTGTGGACGGCCGCCTTCCGCGAAGAGATCAAGGATCTGTTCATGAAAGCCGTGGAACTGGAATACGCGTACGCGGAAGACACCATGCCGCGCGGCGTGCTGGGTCTGAACGCACCGATGTTCAAGGGTTATTTGCGCTTCATCGCCAACCGCCGCGCGCAGCAGATCGGCATCGAGCCGCTGTTCGCCCAGGAAGAAAATCCATTCCCGTGGATGAGCGAAATGATCGACATGAAGAAGGAACGCAACTTCTTCGAGACGCGCGTGACCGAGTACCAAACGGGTGGTGCGCTGAACTGGGAATAAGCCAGTACTGAAGTAAAAATACAAGGCGGGGTGCCTTATCCCGTTTTGCCGAAGCGCCGTCATCTGACGGCGCTTTTCTTTTGTGACGGAACATTTACTTGATCAACACGATCAAGATGGAAAACCCGCCGCCGTGGATGACGACCTGCCGCGAAGAGATCAAGGATCCGTTCATGAAAGCCGTGGAACTGGAATACGCATACGCGGAAGACACCATGCCGCGCGGCGTGCTGGGTCTGAACGCGCCGGTGTTCAAGGGCTATTTGCGCTTCATCGCCAACCGCCGCGCGCAGCAGATCGGCATCGAGCCGCTGTTCGCCCAGGAAGAAAATCCATTCCCGTGGATGAGCGAAATGATCGACATGAAGAAGGAACGCAACTTCTTCGAGACGCGCGTGACCGAGTACCAAACGGGTGGTGCGCTGAACTGGGAGTAATCCTTTTTCAGTCAACACCAAGAAGCGCCGTCATCGTGACGGCGCTTTTTTTTCGCGTGCATGGCGTCGGAAAATGCGTGCATTATCGGGCCATGCGACGACGCTTGCGCCAGGATTTTCGGATCCCGCGAATGGCCGTATCACGAACCCAAAAAATCATTTCCGGACACGCTGGCGGCGGCATTTGCCGCGCGATTGTGCGATACCACGCGTATCGTGCAAAAAAGCGGGCGAAAACGTGTCGTGCCGGTTGCGCATTGACAAGGTTTTCGTGTACTTTATGAGATTGCAAATGCGAGCGTTAGAATGCGGGGTTTTTTAACCAGCGCGGTAGCGAAAAAACCTCGCAAAACAGGGATACAGATTTACACGGATATGCACAAAACCACACCGTTTTCGTCTGCCGCCGTGCCCGAATTTTTTCAGGCATGGCGGTTTTTTATTTGACGCATCGGTGTTGTGGCGAGCGCGATGCGAGGAGCGAAAAAACGCACGGCATCGAAAACGAATGACCGAATTCAGACTTTGCCACCAGCTGCGAGATAAAGCAGGGTGGCACCGACGATGGCTGAAGTGCTGCAAACGTGAGGAGTTGCAGCAGTTCAGCTGGTGCCGAATTCATTAGCGCAAACGACCGTTTGCGCCGATGAATAATTCGCCTGGCCTATCCCTGTGGTGGGTCGGACGGGTTTAAATCTTGTAGCTTAAATTTCTCATCTCAGATGAAGGAGAGACAAATGGCAACAGCCGCTAAGAAATCAGAAGTAAAGAAACCAGCCGCCAAGGCTGCTCCTGCCGCGAAGAAGCCGGCAGCCGCAGCGAAGACGGTTGCCGCTAAACCAGCTGCCAAAGCCGCAGCGAAACCAGCAGCGAAACCAGCCGCCAAAGCCGCAGCCAAGCCTGCAGCAAAAGTGGCTGCCAAGCCAGTAGCGAAAGCCGCAGCGAAACCAGCGGCCAAGGCAGCAGCGAAACCGGCCGCCAAGTCGGCCGCCAAGCCGGCCGCGAAAGCCGCAGCGAAACCTGCCGCCAAGGCAGCAGCCAAGCCTGTCGCGAAAAAAGCCGCAGCCAAACCGGCCGCCAAGCCAGCGGCAAAAGCCGCAGCAAAACCAGCGGCCAAAGCAGCAGCCAAGCCAGCAGTGAAAAAAGCTGCAGCGAAACCTGCAGCCAAGGCAGCAGCAAAACCGGCCGCCAAGGCAGCAGTCAAGCCAGCAGCGAAAAAAGCCGCAGCGAAACCAGCAGCCAAGCCGGCCGCCAAAGCAGCAGCTAAGCCAGCAGCAAAAGCTGCAGCCAAGCCAGCAGTGAAAAAAGCCGCAGCGAAACCTGCAGCCAAGGCAGCAGCGAAAGCGGCAGCCAAGCCAGCGGCGAAAAAAGTCGTCGCCAAGGCAGCAGCGAAGCCAGCCGCTAAAGCAGCAGCCAAGCCAGCAGCAAAAGCTGCAGCGAAGCCAGCGGCCAAAGCGGCAGCCAAGCCAGCAGCCAAGGTAGCAGCCAAGCCAGCAACTAAGGCGGCAGCCAAGCCAGCGGCCAAGGTAGCAGCGAAGCCGGCAGCAAAAGCAGCAGCGAAGCCAGCGGCCAAGGCGGCAACGAAGCCAGCAGCCAAGGTAGCAGCGAAGCCAGCAGCCAAGGTAGCAGCGAAGCCAGCAGCCAAGGTAGCAGCGAAGCCAGCGGCAAAAGCTGCAGCCAAGCCAGCAGCGAAACCTGCCGCCAAGGTCGCAGCAAAACCTGCAGCCAAGCCAGCAGCAAAAGCTGCAGCCAAGCCAGCCGCCAAGCCTGCAGCAAAAGCAGCAGCGAAACCTGCCGCCAAGCCAGCCGCAGCGCCAGTCGTGGCAGCCGCACCAGCAGCAGCGCCGGCAGCAGCTCCAGCGGCACCAGCCGCCGTGGCCGCCAAGCCAGCCGCCAAGAAGGCCGCGCCTAAAAAGGCCGCACCGAAGAAGGCAGCTCCTGTCGCCAAGCCATCGGCACCTATCGCACCTGTAGCAAAAACCGTGTTGGCACCGGCTGCAGCCTGGCCATTCCCAACCAGCACCCGCCCATCGTAATTTCAACGATACGGGTGCCTGGATGAGGCAACACGCCGCTGTGTGACTCAATCACACAGCGGTTTTTTTTTGGAGAATTAGTCGTGCTGATCGTTATCCTTACATTGATCGTTGATACCATCGCTACCTTGCTGGGCGGCGTGTTGCTGCTGCGCTTCTGGATGCAGGCGGTGCGCGTGCGGCCGCCCTCGTCGGTGGCGCAATTCACGTTTCAATTGTCCGACTGGCTGGTGCGTCCCCTGCGCCGCGTCGTGCCGGGCGTGGGCGGGTATGACTGGGCCAGTCTGATCGGCGCCTTCCTGATCGTGCTGCTGGCCAGCTCGATACTGTTTATTTCCGGCTATCCCGTCGAAGTGGTGCTGCTCAAGTCGCTGCAACGCTTCCTGCAATGGATACTCTACGGTTTCATGGCCTTGCTGATCATCGAAGCCATCTTCAGTTGGGTCAACCCGCATGCGCCGCTGGCGCCGTTCGTACGGGCCTTGAACGAGCCGCTGCTGCGTCCGATCCGCAAGGTCGTGCCGCTCGTCGGCAGCCTGGATTTGTCGCTGCTGGTCGCGCTGATCCTGCTGCAGATCGCGCAGGTGCTGGTGGGGATGATTATTGTGGTGCGATGATGGTGGCGTAGGTCGGGTTAGCGTAGCGTAAGCCGACATCAGCACTTGCCATGCCAACGATGTTGTCGGATTACGCGCGGCCTCGCCACGCTAATCCGACCTTGTATTATTCCCTTCATGCCGTTCGTGATATTGCGAACGGCATCGACCGCTGTCAAAATCTTGGTAGGCATATCAAGACCGGGTAACTGGATGCCGTATCCGCCCTTAGGCTCCAAGCCAGTTTCGTAGATCTCGCACCAGTTACCCATCCTCAATGTCAAGATCGGACAGTATCTTTGGCACCGGCATGCCGGTTAGCCCGCATTCACAAGGTAGATCGCAAGAGGACAACAGCATGTTTAATCTGGGAATCGACGTTGCCAAGGCCAAGCTCGATTGCGCGCTGCGCCTGCCCAATGGCAAGCATCGTAACAAGGTAGTAGACAACAATGACAAAGGATACGCCGAGCTGCACGCATGGCTGCTCAAGCACGACGCCGACAGCCCGCGCGTATGCATGGAAGCAACCGGCATCTATTGGGAAAGGGTGGCCGAATATCTGGCGGGACTGGGCATGCTGGTCAGTGTCATCAATCCGGCGCAGATCAAGGCCTTCGCTGCCTCGCGCCTGGTGCGCACGAAAACGGACAAAGTCGACGCGCAGCTGATCGCCGACTTCGCCCATGAACGCCAGCCCGAGCCATGGCTGGCGCCGTCGTCCGCCGAACAGGCACTACGCGCCATGGTACTGCGCCTGGAAGCCTTGCAAGCCATGCGCCAGCAGGAAAGCAACCGGCTCGATGTGGCGCGTGCAGCGGTACGCCAGGGCATTGTCGATCACATCACCTGGCTTGATGGCTAGATCAAGGAACTGATCCGAGCCATCAAACGGCATATCGATGACGACCCGGATTTACGCGGCAAGCGTGAGCTGCTCGACACCATTCCTGGCTTGGGAGAGCGGACGATTCCAGTGCTGCTGTCCTACTATGCCAATCCCGAGCGCTTCGACAGCGCCAAGCAAGCCGTGGCGTTTGCGGGGCTCGACCCGCGCCAGCACGAGTCTGGCTCCAGCGTACGTGGCAAGCCACGCATGTCGAAGGTCGGCCACAGCTTCCTGCGCAAAGCCATGTACATGCCAGCCATGGTGACCGTGTATCGGACGGACTGGGGCAAGCGCTTTGGCCAGCGCCTCCGTGCTGCTGGCAAGGCAAAGAAACTGATCATCGGCGCCATGATGCGCAAGCTGGTGCACGTGGCATTCGGCGTGCTCAGGTCGGGAAAAATATTTGATCCGACCTTGCACGCCGCTTGACGGGGATAACAGTATCTACGACCTGCATATTAATAGCGGTAACCGAACGCCGCTTCGAACTGGTCGGCGATGCTCTCAGGCGTAAACACGTGGTTCTGCGCGCCCTGGGTGGCGATCTTGATGGCGCCCAGCAGGCTGGCCAGGCGGCCGCTGGTTTCCCAGCCCAGGTCGTTGGTGATGCCGAACAGCAAGCCGGCACGGTAGGCGTCGCCGCAGCCGGTCGGGTCCAGCACTTCCTTGGCGGTCACGACAGGAATGTCGATGCGCTTGCCGTCCGTATAGATTTCCGACCCTTTTTCGCCACGCGTGACGATCAGCGCCTCCAGGCGGCTGGCGATGTCCGGCAGGGTCAAGCCCGTGCGTTCCATTAACATTTCCATCTCATAATCGTTGGCCGACACATACGTGGCTTTGTTGATGAAGTCGATCAACTGTTCGCCATTGAAACGTGGCAACTGCTGGCCCGGGTCGAACATGAAGGGGATGCCCAGCTCGGCCAGGTCGGCGGCGTGCTTGAGCATGCCCTGGTCGCCGTCCGGCGAAATGATGGCGACCTTGGCCGGGCCTGCATTGGCGATCGGGTTTTCATGCGCAAACGACATGGCGCCCGGGTGAAAGGCGTTGATCTGGTTATTGTCCGCGTCGGCCGTGACGAAGCACTGCGCGTTGTAGCTGTCCGCCTTGATCAGGATGTTGGCGGTGGAAATGCCCAGCTTTTGCAGGCGCTCCAGGTAGGCGGCGCTATCTTGCCCCATGACGCCGACGATGCGCGGGTCGCCGCCCAGCATTTTCAGGCTGTAGGCGATATTGCCCGAGCAGCCGCCGAACTCCGTGCGCATGGTGGGCACGAGGAAGGACACGTTTACCTTGTGCAACTGGTCGGCCAGCAGGGATTCGCCGAAGCGGCCGGGGAATTGCATGATGGTGTCGGTGGCAAGCGAGCCGCAGATCAGCGATGTTTTGGTCATGATAGTGTCGGTTAAGGGTAGAAGATGGCGATATGGTAGCCAGACGCCGTAAGCTGGTCTAATGCAAAATACAGTTTGATGGTTTGTTCCGAGCGCGGCGCAAAGCCCTTGCTCACGTCGATATTGGCTGGCAGGTAGTCGCGCGGCGCGATCACGCGGCGCAAGACGGGCTTGTCGTTGGCGTCGTTGAGGACCAGTTCGATGCTGGGCCAGGCCTGCACGCTGCGGCTCTGGTTGCGCAGCAGCGAGACGTAGGAAAAGGTGTGGTCCTTCAATGTCTGCAACTCGCCTTGCTCGATGGCCAGCGCCTCGATCTGCGCCGGCAAGTCGACCTGGCAGCCACTGAGCTTGCACAGCGCGACCAGGGTCGGCTTCCACTGCGGAAATTGCGCCGCCAGCGGATTGCGGAAGGTGGTCATTACTTGCAGGAATAGCAGCAAAAGCAGTACTGTCGAGCCGGCGGCCATGGCCACGCGCAAAGCCTTGCTGCTCTGTTCGCGGCGCCGGCCTTGGGTGACGAAGGCTGGTTCGTCGTCGGCTGGCGGCAGGGCGGGTTCTTCCCGAGCTTCGGCGGGCGCTGGCGCAACGGCGGCGGGCAGTGCTTCGAACGAGTGGTCGGTCAGCGTCGGTTCCCGGCGCGCGGGCGCTGGCTTGTCCAGGCTGACCTTGTCTGCTGGGGTGATCGGGGTTGCTGCGGCTTCCAGATTCGGTTCGCGGCGGCTATCGCGCAAATACGTGGCGAAGGCGGGCGCGTCATCGACCTGGCGGCGCTTGAAAGGCGCCATCGGCTGGGGCAGGGGCTGTTCGGGCAGTTCCGCCGGTGTTTCTTCAGCTTCAGGTATATTGAGCGGTGTGTCGAGCGGTGCGGCGGCCGGTACCTCTTCGGGCAGTGCCACGTCGAGGTCCAGCTCGATGTGCTCGCCATCGTCTTCATCGTCCTTGAGCTGCGCCGTTTCCGGCAAGATGCCGAACGGGTCGAACGAGGTGTCGAAGTCGAGGGAATAGATGGGTTCGTCGTCCGTGGCGGACGGCAGGCTGTTGTCGGCAGGGTAACTGGCCGGCAGCGGGGCGGCAGTGCCGGGGGCCGATGTTAAAAACGGCGATGCCGCGGCCGGATCGACCAGCGCGGCATTGCCGTCAAACACTTCTCTGCACGTGCCACAGCGCACGATGCCCCCACGTAACTTCAATTGGTCAGCAGCGACCCGAAATATCGTGTTGCAATGGGGGCATTTGGTGGCGAGGGCCATTGCTGTGCTTATGCACCTTCCGCGCGGGGCGCAGGCGCTTGCGTGCTGCCCAGGCGGCCATGCAGCGCCACCCAGCCGTCTTGCTCGGCCCACACACCGAGCTCGATGAACGGTGCGTACGCAGCGGCCACTTCTTCGGCCTGGCGTGCCAGCACGCCGGACAGGATCAGCGCGCCGCCATCGGCGACACGGCCCGACAGCATCGGCGCCATCAGCTTCAATGGGCTCGACAGGATGTTGGCGACGACGATGTCAAACTTGGCCGTGGCATGTGCCGAGGTGGCAAACGTGTCTGGCAAGAAATATTCGATGTCGCATTGGTTGCGTTCGGCATTGTCGCGCGCCGATTCGATCGCTTGCGGGTCGATGTCGACGCCGGCCACCGTTTGCGCGCCCAGTTTCTTGGCCACCATGGCCAGGATGCCGGAGCCGCAACCGTAGTCGAGCACGGTCTTGCCTGGAGCGGGATTCGCTTCCAGCCACTCCATGCACAAACGCGTGGTCGGATGGCTGCCCGTGCCGAAGGCCAGGCCAGGGTCCAGTTCCAGGATCAGGCCGTCTGGGTCCGGTGCCTCGTGCCAGCTGGGCACGACCCAGATATTCTTGCCGATGTGAATCGGTGCGAATTGCGATTGCGTCAGGCGCACCCAGTCCTGCTCTTCCACAGGACGCATGGTAAAGGCGGGCACTTCCGTCATGCCGACAGCCTGGGCCGCGGCGGCCACGATGGCGGCCTGGTCGGCGTCGACGTCCGTCAGCGCCACCACGCGGCTGCGTTCCCACGCCGCTTCCTTCGGTTCCATGCCGGGTTCGCCAAACAGGGGCTGCTCGGCATCCGTGCCTTCATCGGCGTCTTCCACCGACACCGACAGGGCGCCCGCTTCCATCAACGCGTCGGACATGGCCTCGGCGTTGTCACGGGCGATTTCGATGACGATTTCCGTCCAGCTCATGCGCCCGCCTTGATTTCGGACTTCTTAGCGATGCTGGGGCTGCCGCCATTCAGGTTCTTGCCCAGGTCCGGCATGTCGGCCAGCTTCTGTTCCAGATAGTGAATGTTGGTGCCGCCTTCGATGAAGCGCGCGTCGATCATCAGTTCGCGGTGCAGGGCGATATTCGTGTTAATGCCTTCGACCACCATTTCGGACAGGGCGATCTGCATGCGGCGGATCGCTTGCTCGCGCGTGGCGCCGTAAGCGATCACTTTGCCGATCATCGAGTCGTAGTGCGGCGGCACGTAGTAGCCGGCGTAGGCGTGCGAGTCGACGCGGATGCCAGGGCCGCCCGGTGCATGCCACGACACGATCTTGCCTGGCGATGGCGTGAACTTGAATGGATCTTCGGCGTTGATGCGGCACTCGATGGCGTGGCCCGACAGCAAGACGTCGCGCTGGCGGAAACGCAGTTTTTCGCCGGCGGCGATGCGGATCTGTTCTTGCACGATGTCGATGCCGGTGATCATCTCGGTGACCGGATGTTCCACCTGCACGCGGGTATTCATTTCAATGAAATAGAACTCGCCGTTTTCGTACAGGAACTCAAACGTGCCGGCGCCGCGGTAGCCGATCTTGCGGCAAGCTTCGGCGCAACGGTCGCCAATTTTCTCGATCAGCTTGCGCGGGATGCCCGGCGCTGGTGCTTCTTCGATCACTTTCTGGTGGCGGCGCTGCATGGAGCAGTCGCGCTCGCCCAGCCAGACGGCGTTCTTGTGTTCGTCGGCGAGGATCTGGATTTCCACGTGGCGCGGATTTTCCAGGTACTTCTCCATATACACTTCAGGGTTGCCGAAAGCCGTGCCGGCTTCCGTCTTGGTCATCGCCACGGCGTTGATCAGGGCCGCTTCCGTGTGCACCACGCGCATGCCGCGTCCGCCACCGCCGCCGGCGGCCTTGATGATGACCGGGTAGCCGATCTTGCGGGCAATTTGCACGATCGCTTTCGGATCGTCGGGCAACGCGCCTTCCGAGCCGGGTACGCACGGTACGCCAGCCTTGATCATGGTTTGCTTGGCCGATACTTTATCGCCCATCAAACGGATCGATTCGGAGCGGGGGCCGATGAAGACGAAGCCCGATTTCTCGACGCGTTCGGCAAAGTCGGCATTTTCCGATAGGAAGCCATAGCCTGGGTGAATCGCTTGCGCATCCGTCACTTCAGCGGCGCTGATGATGGCGGGCATGTTCAGGTAGCTCAGGGACGACTGTGCCGGGCCGATACAAACGGATTCGTCGGCCAGCTTGACGTATTTCGCGTCCTTGTCGGCTTCGGAGTGGACTACAACCGTTTTAATGCCCATTTCGCGGCAGGCGCGCTGAATACGGAGGGCAATTTCACCACGGTTGGCAATCAGGATTTTTTCAAACATGGTAGGTTCGCGTATGTCTGTGAGAGCCGGCGAGCCGGCGAAACAACAAGTGTGAGGGGCTAAAACTGCAAACGGCCGTTGCCGGCCGTGTGGACTGGGTTTTAGCCGATCACAAACAAGGGTTGACCGAATTCGACCGGTTGGCCGTTTTCGACCAGGATCTGGGTCACGACACCGGCTTTGTCGGAGTCGATTTCATTCAGGAGCTTCATCGCTTCGATGATGCACAGGGTATCACCTTCCTTGACAGTCGAGCCCACTTCAACATAGGCCGCGCTGCCAGGAGCGGAGGAGCGGTAGAAGGTACCGACCATCGGCGACTTGACCACATAGCCCGTTGGCTCGGCGGCGACCACGACGGCGGCTGCCGCAGCGGGGGCGGCGGCTGGCGCGGCTGGCTGGTACTGGGCTTGCATGCCTTGCGGCTGCATCATGACCATCTGGTTTTGCGGCATGGCCGACGATTTGACGATGCGAACCTTGCTTTCGCCTTCGGTAACTTCCAGCTCTGCGATATCCGATTCGGCGACCAGGTCGATCAAGGTCTTGAGTTTTCGTAGATCCATGTAAAACCCCTAGGAATGTAGTTTGTTTTTTGAGTGATGCGGTGATGTCCAAGAACCTATCGCCGCGCTAAATGCGTGCAGATCGCGTAGATTAACGTTTTTTAAGCGCAAAGTCGATGGCAAACCGATATCCATCGATACCCAGCCCGCAGATCGTCCCCTGCGCGATCGCGCTGAGAAATGAGTGATGTCGAAACGTCTCGCGTTGATAAATATTCGAGATATGGACTTCCACGAACGGGATGGCGACCCCGGCCAGCGCATCGCGCAAGGCAACGCTGGTATGGGTCAGGCCGCCCGGATTGATGACGATGGCATCGATCCCTTCCGCTCGCGCGGCATGGATGCGGTCGATCAGCGCGCCTTCGTGGTTGCTTTGAAAGCAGACCAGGTCGGCGCCGGCCGCCATGGCTTGCGCCATTGCTGCCTGCTCGATATCGGCCAAGGTGCTGGCGCCGTAGACCTCAGGCTCGCGCGTTCCCAGTAAATTCAGGTTGGGACCGTTGAGCAGAAGGAGGTTTTTTGCCATGTATGGAAGACCGTTTTAGCGAAAGTTCCGCATTTTGCCGCCAAAGATACGCATTGGCAAGAGAAAAAAGCACGCTCCGAATTTACAATTTATCCAGATCGGCGCGCAACTGATCAAATTTCAAGCGGCCCAGATAGGTCTTTTTGACTTCGCCATCGGCGCCGATCAGCACCGTAAAGGGCAAACCGCCCGTGGCATTGCCAAAATGGCGCGACAGGTCGGTACCGCTCATGCCGGAGACATACACGGGATAGGCGATCTTGAACTTGCTGGCAAAGGTGGCAATATTGCTGGCCGAATCGATGCCGATGCCGATCACCTGCAGGTTTTTCGCCGCATAGTGGCCTTGTACTTCGGATAACTCCGGCATTTCTTCTACGCAAGGCGGGCACCACGGCGCCCAGAAATTGACGAGCACATTCTTGCCTTTCCATTGCGACAACGCTTGCGTGGCGCCGGCCGCGTCGGGCAGGGACAGCGCATACAGCTCGGTGACGGGACCCGTCGCGCCAGGCGCGATGGTCGTCGTCAGCGGGCCCGCTGCTTTGGCTTTTTCCTTGCTCAAACCGACGTAAGCGCCCATGCCGCCAAACATCAGCGCCACGATGGCGCAGGCGATCCAATTCTTTTTTGTCATAACTTTATCTATATCAATGTTAGTCGGCAGCCGGCGCGCCATCGGCGAGGCTGGCGGCCAGCAGGCTGCGCAGCCCGGCAATATCGGTGCGCAGCACCTTGCCGTCCGCCTTGGCTTTCAGCGCACCGCGCATATCGTCGAGCTCATACATGGCCGCGTGCACGCCTTCGTTTTTCCACAGGAAACTGGCGGTCTCGACCGCATCATAACGCGCCCCCTTGAAATGCGGGCTTTCCGACATGTCGAGCACGACATTTTTATTCAGCAGGAAGATGTGGATTTCCTTGGCGCTCTCGGCAAACAGCTGCAAATAGATCTCGTCGTGCGGACCGGCCGTGCCATTGAGCACGGGACCGCTGAGCAAGGGATGAAATTGTTGCAACGCTTCCATCACCTGCAGCGCGATCGTACGCAGCTGAAACAGCCGTGCCGGCTGGCTGTCGGCCAGGAACAGGGCATTGTATTGCCGCACCTGCTCCTCGATCATGTCGTTGTCGGGCAGGATATTGGGCCGGTTCGGCGCGTCGCCGAGGACTTGCCGCGCCGCCTTGCGCTTGGCGCTGCCATAATCGGCGCCATCCTGCGCCACGAGGCGCGCGGCAGCGGCGGCGATTTCCAGGCGCAACTGCGCGCTATCGTCAAATGCATCGTTCGTCATGAGCGAGATGATACTCCGAAGCGGAAAAAGTCATGGCGTCAGGTAAAATCCTGCACTTGCTGTTTTTTATCTCACCGTCTTACTTACTTAAGCGTGCGCCTTTCGCACTGATCACATGCATATTCATATTCTCGGCATTTGCGGTACCTTCATGGGCGGCCTGGCTGTCCTGGCCAAGGAAGCCGGCCATAAAGTTACCGGTTGCGATGCCAACGTGTATCCGCCGATGAGCACCCAGCTGGAATCGCAGGGAATCGAACTGATCCAAGGCTTCGATCCGGAACAAACCAAGCTGAATCCGGATTTGTATGTGATTGGCAATGTGGTCTCGCGCGGCAACCCGTTGGTGGAAGAAATCCTCAACCGCAGCCTGCCGTATGTGTCCGGCCCGCAGTGGATCGGCGAACACATCTTGCGCAACAAATGGGTGCTGGCCGTGGCCGGCACGCATGGCAAGACGACAACATCAGCCATGCTGGCCTGGATACTTGAAGATGCGGGCTACGCGCCGGGCTTCCTGATCGGCGGCGTGCCGATGAACTTTGGCATTTCCGCCCGCCTCAGCGGCACAATCGACGGCAAGAGCGCCGATTCCGACTTCTTCGTCATCGAAGCGGACGAATACGACACGGCCTTCTTCGACAAGCGCAGCAAATTCGTGCATTACCACGCGAAGACGGCCATCATGAATAACCTGGAATATGATCACGCCGACATATTCCCCGATCTGCACGCGATCGAGACGCAATTCCACCACCTGGTGCGCACCGTGCCCGGCATTGGCCGCCTCGTGTTCAACGGCGACGAAGCATCGCTGCAGCGCGTGCTGGCGCGCGGTTGCTGGAGCGAAAAGGAAAGTTTTGGTCAAGATGCCAACTGGCAACTGCAAGAGCAGGCCGATGGCAGCTTCGACGTGTTCTTCAATGGCAAGCAGGAAGGCCACGTGGCGTGGGCCCTGACGGGCAAGCACAACCGTAGCAATGCGCTGGCGGCTATCGCCGCCGCGCGCCACGTGGGCGTACCGATAGCCCAGGCGTGCGCCTCGCTGGCCACGTTCGAGAGCGTCAAGCGCCGGATGGAAGTGCGCGGCGTCGTCAACGACATTACCGTGTACGACGATTTCGCGCACCACCCGACAGCCATTGCCACCACCGTGGGCGGCCTGCGCCAGAAGATAGGCAGTACCGGCCGTATCCTGGCCGTGCTGGAACCACGTTCGAACACCATGAAGCTGGGCGCCATGAAAGATGCGCTGCCTGGCAGCCTCAAGGATGCGGACCTCGTCTTCGGTTTCGGCAGCCAGCAAGCGCTGGGCTGGAGCCTGGGCGACGCGCTGGCGCCGCTGGGCAAGATTGCCAGCGCCTACGAAGACATCGATACCCTGGTGGCGGCCGTGGCGGCCAGCGCCCGCCCCGGCGACCAGATCGTGGTCATGAGCAACGGCGGCTTTGGCGGCGTGCACCAGAAATTGCTGGAGGCCCTGGGCCGATGATTCTGTACCTGCATGGATTTCGCTCGTCGCCCCTGTCGATGAAGTCGCGCCTGCTGGCCGCGCAGATGCAGGCGCTGGGCCGCGAAGCACAGTGGCTGTGCCCGCAATTGCCGGCTTCGCCCAAGCTGGCCATAGCACTGGCCCTGTCGCTGGTCAAGGATGTGGCGCCGGCCGAGCTGACGATAATCGGCTCCTCGCTGGGCGGCTATTACGCCACCTGGCTGGCCGAGCAGCTCGGTTGCCGCGCCGTATTGCTCAATCCTGCCATCGTGCCCCTGATCGACCTGGAGCAGCATGTGGGCGTGACGACGGAATTCCATTCGGACAAGCCGTTCGAGTTCAAGCGCGAGTACATCGATGAGCTGCGCACGTTTGCCGTAGAGAAAATTACTGAGCCACAACGCTATTTCCTGATTGCCGCCACCGGCGATGAAGTGCTCGACTACCGCGACATGGTGGCGCATTATCAGGGGGCGCGGCAGTTGGTCATCGACGGCAGCGACCATGGCATCAGCGAATTTGCCGACTACTTGGCGCCCGTGCTGGCCTTTTGCGGCATCGATGCGGACGCTGCCCAGTGAGGCCGGGTTCGCTGCGGCAGGCACAATGGCATGCGCACGTGAACGCCGTCAATGCGCCGCCGGCCTTGCGCCACTGGCTCACGGGCGGCGGTTCGCTGACGGCCAAGCTGAAAGCGCATAGCCAGGCATTTCGCGTGCAATGCTTGCACCAGGAAACGGCACGTTGCTTGAGCGACGAGGCTGCCATCATCGGTTTGCACCGCGCGGGCCGCGTGTGGGAACGTGAAGTGCTGTTGCGTTGTGATGACAGACCGGCCGTGTTTGGCCACACCGTCGTGCCCATGCAGGCGACGGCCACGGACTGGCCCTTGTTTTCCGCGCTGGGCGAGCGTTCGCTGGGCACGACCCTGTTTGGCGACCGCATGGTGCGCCGCGGCGAACTGGAATTTGCCCGCTTGCGCGCCGGGCACCCGCTGGTGCAGCGGGCGCAGGCGGCGCTGGCGCTGGAAGGGCGGCGCGCCGACGGGCAGGCGCTGTTTTTTGCCCGCCGCTGCCTGTATCAGCGTCACCAGGGCTTGCTGCTGGTAACGGAAGTATTTTTGCCGGCGGTGCTGGAGTTGACGCCCGTCACTCGCACCGTTGCAACCGACACATTAATAAACAAAGCATAACAATGAATCTATTTTTTGAAGAATCCGGCGATTTCAAGGTCGGCACGGTCCTGTCGCAAGCGGGTGAAGCGTACCAGGTCGAAATGGCCAGCGGCAAGCGCACCAAGGTCAAGGTCAAGGACGTGCTGTTGCAGTATGAAAAGCCGGCCCCGGCCGAGCTGCTGGAGCAGGCCAAGGCCGTTGCCGCCGAGATCGATCTCGATTTCCTGTGGGAAGTGGCGGGCGAAGACGAGTTCGGCTTTGCCGAGCTGGGCGCCGAGTATTTCGGCCACGCCCCGTTGCCGCCGGAAGCGGCTGGCCTGATCCTGGCCCTGCATTCGGCGCCCGTGTATTTCTACAAGAAGGGCCGTGGCCGCTACAAGGCGGCGCCGGAAGCGTCCTTGAAGGCGGCCCTGGCCGGTATCGAAAAGAAAAAGCAGCAGGCATTGGTGCAGGCAGGCTATGTGGAAGAGCTGAAACAGAACCGCTTGCCCGCTTCGATGCAACCCATGGTGCTGCAACTGTTGTTCAAGCCGGACAAGAACACGATCGAATACAAGGCGCTGGAAGCGGCCTGCACGGAGTTGCACACGACGCCGCCGCGGCTGATGCTGGCCGTCGGTGGTATTGCTTCACCGAAAGACTTGCACCTGTCGAAGTTCCTGTTTGAGAATTTCCCGAAAGGCGCCGGTTTCCCGAGCGTGCCCGTGCCGTCCGTGACGGCCAAGCTGCCGCTGGCCGACGTGGCCGCCTTCTCGATCGACGACGTGACCACGACCGAGATCGACGATGCCTTCTCCGTGCAGCCCTTGCCCGATGGCACCGTGAAAGTGGGTATTCACATCGCCGCGCCGGGCCTGGGCATCCGTCCGGAAGACGTGATCGACAAGATGGCGCGCCAGCGCATGTCGACCGTCTATATGCCGGGCGACAAGATCACCATGCTGCCGGACGAAATCGTCAACGCGTTTACGCTGGCGGAGGGCACGACGTGCCCGGCCCTGTCGCTGTACGCGACCCTGGACCCGAAAGCGGACTGGGCCGTGGTCAGCACGCAGACGCGCGCCGAACTGGTGCCAATCGCCAGTAACTTGCGCCATAACCAGCTCGACGATCTGGTCAACGAGGAAACCCTGGCCAGCGGCGAAGGCGAGTACCCGCACAAGGCCGATTTTGCCGTGCTGTGGCAATGGGCGCAGCAGCTGGAACAGGGCCGCATGAAGAAGCGCGAAGCGTTTGGCCTGAAGCCGGAACAGAATAACCGCGTCGATTTCAACTTCTATGTGGAAAACGACATCGTCACCGTGGCGCGCCGCAAGCGTGGCGCGCCGCTCGACAAGATCGTCGCCGAATTGATGATTTTTGCCAACAGTACCTGGGGCAAGATGCTGCACGACCATGGCGTGCCCGGCATCTACCGCAGCCAGGGCGGCGGCAGCGGCAATAGCTGGGCGGCAAAGATGCAGGTGCGCATGGTGACCCATGCGGCGCCGCACCAGGGCCTGGGCGTGGACCAATATGCGTGGAGCACCTCGCCCCTGCGCCGCTACACGGACCTGGTGAACCAGTGGCAAATCATCGCCTGCGCCGAGCATGGCGTGACGGCGCCGCTGGTGGCCCCGTTCAAGCCGCGCGATGCGAATCTGTTCGCCATCGTTTCGGCGTTTGATGCCGCGTATGCCGCGTATGGCGATTTCCAGTCGAACATGGAACGCTACTGGTGCTTGCGCTGGCTGCACCAGGAAAACGCGCGCCAGGTCGATGCCGTCGTGCTGAAAGACGAGATCCTGCGCCTGGTCGACATTCCGCTGGTCATCAAGTTGCCGGGCATGCCATCGGTGGCGCGCGGCGCCCAGGTGAAACTGGACTTGCTGCGCTGGGATGAAGTTGACCTGAGCATCGAAGCACGCTTGCTGGAAATCGCCGCCGTACCCGATGCGGCGGCCGATGCCGAGCTGGACTACGAGGAAGAGGCGGGCGACGCAGGCGCGGAAGAAGGCGACGTGGCGGCCGAGCCATCGCCGGAAGCGGCGAACCAGGTCAGCGACGCCGATGCGGAAGTGGCGGAACTGGCCAGCGAAGACGTGGTCAGCGAACCCGAGGTCAAATAAGGCCGTCGTCACGCCACAAAGGCGGTGCTGAAAACTGTTGCCGGCGCCGCCCTTTGACGTAGAATTCAGCCATCTTGTATCTTGTGTTGTAAGGAACTAGGTTGCGCGTGAAGTCTTTCCGAGAGAATCGTTTCCTCATGATCGCCGTGGCGGTATCGCTGCTGGCGCACGGCGCCTTGCTGGCGATGCATTTTGTCGCCCCGGCCCCGCAGCGGGCCGTGGCCACCGATCCCGGCCTGGAAGTGATCCTGGTCAACGCCAAGCATGCGAACAAGCCGCTGAAGGCCGACGCCCTGGCGCAAGCCAACCTCGATGGCGGTGGGCAAGCCGACAAGGGCCGCGTCAAGTCGCCCTTGCCCGACATGCGCAAGGTGGAAGAGGGCGACAGCGTCAAGGCCAGCGCCCGCCGCATTGCCGAACTGGAGCAGAAGCAGCAGGAACTGCTGACGCAGGCGGCCAGGCCGACGCCTTACAGCGCCGCGCCCGTCACGGAAAAGGACAAGCCCAATCCCCTGGCCACCGGTTCGGACTTGATGGAAAGCAGCAAAGCCATCGCCCGCATGGCGGCCGAGATCAGCCAGACCGTGGAAGACCAGAACAAGCGTCCGCGCAAGACGTTCATTACACCCAGTACGCAAGAGGTCGGCTATGCCATGTATTACAAGACCCTGCAAAAGCGCATCGAGGAAATCGGCACCCTGAATTTCCCGCAAAAAAATGGCCGCAAGATGTATGGCGAACTGGTCGTCTACATCCCAATCTTCCAGGACGGCACGATTTACCAGAAAGAAGGCGGCGCCCGCGTGGAAAAAAGCTCGGGCAATCCGGCACTGGATGCGGCGGCCCTGGCCATCGTGCGCCGCGCGGCGCCGTTCGGCCGTTTCCCACCGAATATGTTGTCGAGCGATAAGGATGACTTGTGGGTCGTCATCACCCGCTTCAAATTTACGCGCGAAGAAAAAATGGAAGCTAACCTGACTGGCGGCAGCAATTGAACAAGCAAGCAATGAATCCTGATCAATATTGTGTCTTCGGCAATCCCATCGCCCACAGCAAGTCCCCATTGATCCACGCCGCGTTTGCCCTGCAGACGGGCGAGCCCATCGTCTATGATCGCCGGCTGGCGCCGCTCGACGGCTTTGCCCTGGCGGCCCGTACCTTCGCCGCCGAGGGCGGCAAGGGTGCGAACGTGACCGTGCCTTTCAAACTGGACGCGTGTGCGCTGGCGACCGAGCTGACGCCGCGCGCGCAGGCGGCCGGCGCCGTCAATACCCTGCGTTTCGATGGTGACACCATTCTTGGCGACAATACCGATGGCGCGGGCCTGGTGGCCGACATCGTGCGCAACGCGGGCGTGAGTGTCGCCGGCAAGCGCGTCCTGCTGCTGGGCGCGGGCGGCGCCGCGCGCGGCGTCGTGCTGCCCTTGCTGGAACAGGGACCGCAGGAAATCTTCATTGCCAACCGCACCGTGGCCACGGCCGAGGCGCTGGTGGCGCAGTTTGCCGCTGCGCTGGCGCACCCCGCTCAGCTGCGCGCCGGCGGCTTCACGCAGCCCGATGGCGTCTTCGATATCGTCATCAATGCCACCTCGGCCAGCCTGGCGGGCGACTTGCCGCCCGTGCCTCCCGGTATCTTCGGCAGCCACACCCTGGCGCTGGACATGATGTACGGCGCCCAGCCTACCGTCTTCATGGACTTTGCCGCCCAGCATGGCGCGCAGGTGCGCGATGGCCTGGGCATGCTGGTGGAGCAGGCGGCCGAAGCGTTTTACGTGTGGCGCGGCGTGCGGCCGCAGACGCAGGACTTGCTGGCGCAGCTGCGCAGTGCCCTGTGAGCGCCGGCAAGAAGGGCCAGCGCAAGACCGGCCGTGGCAGCCGCTACGGCTGGATCAAGTGGCTGTTCATCGTCCCCGTGCTGGCCTTTATCGTCGTGCAACTGTATTTCTTCCTGCAAATCTGGTGGTGGGTCGACCATAACCCGTCCAGCACGGCTTTTATGCGCGAACAGTTGTCTGTCTTGCAGGACAAGAATCCCAATGCCACGATCAAGCAGACGTGGGTGCCGTACAACCGCATTTCGAACAACTTGAAACGGGCCATCATCGCCTCGGAAGACGCGAATTTCTCCGAGCACGAAGGCGTGGACTGGGAAGCCTTGCAAAAGGCGTATGAAAAAAACAGCAAGAAGCAGAAGGTTGTGGCCGGTGGCTCCACCATCACGCAGCAACTGGCGAAGAATCTGTTCCTGTCCGGTTCGCGCAGCTATGTGCGCAAGGGCCAGGAACTGATCATCACGTACATGCTGGAAAACCTGATGGAAAAAGAGCGCATTTTCGAGATTTATCTGAACGTGGTGGAGTTTGGCACGGGCACCTTTGGCGCCGAAGCGGCAGCGCGCCACTATTACCGGGTCAGCGCGGCGGGCCTGAGCGCGGGACAGGCGGCGAAACTGGCCGTGATGCTGCCGAATCCCCGCTTTTACGACCGTCACCGCGATACGGGCTACCTGAACCGGCGCACGGGCGTCATCCTGCGCCGCATGGGGGCGGCCGAATTGCCTTGATGGCAGCGGGCTTTCTTTGCATAAAATCAAAGCTGCCTGATTAGCACTATTGCGACGCAGCATCTTAATCGACCCCGGTTGGTGCAACGCCGCACTTTTTCCGTGAAAAAGCGGTGCCGGGGGTGGTCGTGAAAAGGCCTTTGCGGGTACACTTGCGCTGTTTTCATTTTTGGCGCCAGCGCCAGCACATCACGATAACCCCACATCCGGCTGAGAGCGCGCATGATCAATGTCTTTGTATTACAGAATGGCCGGCTCAACCAGGTGCCGATCGACAGCCGCGCAGACCTCGAAAACGCCGAACCGGTATGGGTCGACCTGACCGACCCTACCGATGATGAACGGGCCTGGGTCAAGGCCATCTACAACGTCACCCTGCCGGGCGAAGACGAAGTCAAAGATATTGAAGCGTCGGCCCGCTATTACGAAGCGGAAAACGGCGACTTGCACCTGCGCACGGATTTCTTGCGCGAAGAGGACGATGGCCCGTCGCGCGTCATCACCGTGGCTTTCATCCTGGCCCGCAAGATTTTGTTTTCCATGCATACGGACGACTTGCCCGTGTTCCGCCTGGTGCGCATGCGCGCCCGTTCGCGGCCCGGCTCGATTGCCGACTACATGGACGTGCTGCTCGACCTGTACGCCACCGATGCCGAATATTCGGCCGATGTGCTCGAAGGCATCTACCAGAACCTGGAAGAAGTCAGCACGCGCGTGCTGCAAAAGGAATTTACCGATGCGCACGCGGCTGAAGCGCTGAATGCGATTGCCCACGAGGAAGATTTGAATGGCCGTATCCGCCGCAACATGATGGATACGCGCCGCGCCGTGAGCTTTCTGATGCGCGGCCGCTTATTGAATTCCGAGCAGTTCGAGGAAGCGCGGCAGATTTTGCGCGACATCGAATCGCTCGATGGCCACACCTCTTTCCTGTTCGATAAGATCAACTTCCTGATGGATGCCACCGTCGGTTTCATCAACATCAACCAGAACAAGATCATCAAGATCTTCTCGGTGGCCAGCGTGGCCTTCCTGCCGCCGACCCTGATCGCCAGCGTGTACGGCATGAACTTCAAGCTGATGCCGGAACTGGAATGGTCGTTCGGCTATCCATGGGCCTGGGGCCTGATGATCACCAGCGCCATCGCGCCCTTCCTGTACTTCCGCCACCGCGGCTGGCTGAAATAAGCGCTTGTCGCCGGGGCGCTCGCGCGCTCCGGTTTCAGGACGAGCGCAGCAAATTCAAAAATCGGCGATAATCACTGGTATTGCGTGGTATTTAATTGGTATTGTATATTTGCTGATTCATGCCTGCCGGCTGCTGTGCAGAAAAGTATCGTCATTCAGACGTTTTCTGCGTGGTAGCGTCCGCCTGTTCCACCTATGATCGTTACAATGCCGGCCTTGGCCGGCTGGCCGCCGCATTTCCCGTCACCGTTGTCTTCTGGAGAGTCCATGCCTGATACCGCCACCACCCCACCGCGCTTTACCCATCTGATCAGCGACTGCGATGGCGTGCTGATCGACAGTGAAGCCGTGGCCCTGCAAGCGCTGCTGGAGTTGCTGGGACCGCGCCTGCCGAACCTGCCCGAGGGCGTCACCCTGCAAGGCTTGATCGAGCCGCGCCTGGGCCAGCGCCTGGTGCCGCTGATGCAGGATATTTACAAGGAACTGCGTTTGCCGCAATTGCCGGCCGACGAGATCATGGCCATCGGCAATGCCGTCGATGCGGCCTGCGATGCGCAATTGCGCGCCGTGCCCGGCGTGGCGCAGGCGCTGGCCGCCATTCCGCTGCCCAAGGCCGTCGCGTCGAACAGCGTCAGCGCACGCGTGCTGTCGGCGCTCGAGCGCACCGGCATGGCGCCGCTGTTCGACAAGCGCGTGTTCACGCCGGACCTGGTGGGCCATGCCAAGCCGCACCCGGGCGTCTACCTGGCGGCGGCTGCCGCCTTTGGCGTGCCGCCAAGCCAGTGCCTGGTGCTGGAAGACAGCGTCACGGGCGTGACGGCGGCCGTGGCGGCGGGCATGACGGTATTGGGATTCATCGGCGGCGGACATATCGCCGCCGGCCAGGAAGCGCGCCTGAAGGCGGCCGGCGCGCATGTCGTGTTCAACGACATGGCCAGCCTGCCGGCGCTGGTGGCCGCGGTGATGGACACCGCAACCGTATAAAACGCTTAGGCGAGGGCGGCAAACACCTTGCGCGCGGCGGCGATGGTGGCGTCGATGACGGCATCATCGTGCTGCGCCGAGACGAAGCCCGCTTCGAAGGCGGCGGGCGCGAAGTACACGCCTTCGTCCAGCATGGCGTGGAAGAAGGCGTTAAACTTGCTGCGGTCGCCGGCCATCATTTCCGCGTAGCTGGTCGGCGGCGTTTCGCTGAAATAAATGCCGAACATGCCGCCGATGTAGTCGGCGCAGAAGACCACGCCCGCTTCCTTTGCCGCGCTTGTCAAACCTTCGGCCAGGCGCTTGGCCGTGGCGCCCAGCTGCTCGTAGAAGCCCGGCTGCTGGATCAGTTTCAAGGTGGCCATGCCGGCCGCCACGGCGACCGGGTTGCCCGACAAAGTGCCGGCCTGGTAGACGGCGCCCAGCGGCGCCATGTTGTGCATCAGCGCCGCGCTGCCGCCAAAGGCCGCCACCGGCATGCCGCCGCCGATCACCTTGCCCAGCGCCGTGAGGTCCGGCTTGATGCCGTACAGCGCCTGCGCGCCGCCCAGGGCCACGCGCAAGCCGCACATGACTTCATCGAAAATGAGCAGGGCGCCGTGCTGCGTGCACAGTTCGCGCATCGCCTGCAGGAATTCCGGCGTCGCTTTCACCAGGTTCATATTGCCTGCCACCGGTTCGACGATGACGCAGGCGATGTCCGCGCCGAAGCTGTCGAAGGCGTCCTTCAGCTGTTCCACGTTGTTATAGTCGAGCACCAGGGTGTGTTTCACGAAGTCTTCCGGCACGCCGGCCGACGTCGGGTTGCCGAAGGTGAGCAGGCCGCTGCCCGCTTTCACCAGCAGCGAATCGGCGTGGCCGTGGTAGCAGCCTTCGAACTTGACGATCTTGTCGCGTCCCGTGGCGCCGCGCGCCAGGCGCAGGGCGCTCATGGTCGCTTCCGTGCCCGAAGAGACCAGGCGCACCTGCTCGATCGACGGCACCAGGCGCGTGATTTCCTCGGCCATCAGCACTTCGCCTTCCGTTGGCGCGCCGAACGACAGGCCCAGCGCAGCCGCATCCTGCACGGCTTTCACCACTTCCGGATGGGCGTGGCCGACGATGGCCGGGCCCCAGGAACCGATATAGTCGATATAGCGCTTGCCGTCCGCATCCCAGAAATACGGGCCTTCGGCACGCGTGATGAAGCGCGGCGTGCCGCCCACGGAGCGGAAGGCGCGCACGGGCGAATTGACGCCGCCTGGCGTGGTTTTTTGTGCGCGCGCAAACAGGATGTCGTTCTGTGAAGTCGTCGTCATGATAATCGTGCCTTGAAAGTGGATCGTTGTCTGTGTCGTCTGTCTGGTCTACTACAGAATTATTGGGCGCCGCGCTGGGGCTGCTGTCGGAACAGCCGGTTCGGCACCAGCTTGCCCATGCCGTGGCGCCGCGCGTGCGCCAGCGCGCCGGCCGTGAATTCCTGCGCCGCCACGACCACCTGCGGCACATCGTCTTCGTTTTCCGCCAGGGCCAGCAGAGCGGTGGCGGCGGCCGACAGGGTGCTGCCGGCGCCGTTGAAGATGCCGGGCAGGTGCTGCCATACGTCGTGGCGCACCACGCCGTCCTCGCCGAACAGGGTATTGGCGCGCAACTTGCCTTCGGCCGTGCCGGACTTGCTGGCGTCGGCCGGCATGCCGGTGACGAGCACGTATTCGCAGCCCAGCGCCACCAGGTAGTCGACGTCGTTTTGCAGGGTGTCGTCCGGGTCGGCGTCGCGCCAGGTCTCGGCCAGGCGCTCCAGTTCCACCGGCGAGAGCACCAGCAGGGTCGTTTGCGGAATCAGGAGCTGGCGCACGGCCGTGAGGATGTCTTCGTCGTCCATGCCCTGTTCCGGCAGCGCCGAAATGAAGGGATCGAGGATCAGCGGCACGTCCGGATAGTCGGAGACGATTTCGGCGATGGCCGTGACGTTTTCCACGCTGCCCAGCGCGCCGATCTTGATGGCGGCGACGGACATGTCTTCCAGCAGCACGCGCGCCTGGTCGGAAACCCAGTCCGGGTCGACCGCCTGCACGTCTTCCACGCGGGCCGTATCGCTGATCAAGAGGCCCGTGGTGACGGACAAGCCATGGCAGCCGAAGGCTGAAAAAGTGGCCAGGTCGGCCTGGATACCGATCGCGCCGACCGGATCGGACACGCCGAAGCTTAATATGAGGGGAGAAGTTTGGTTTTGCACGGCGGGTAGATTAAGATACCTAATTCAGCATTTTACTTGATTGAAGGGTGGCAGAACGTGAGTAGCAACGAAACAACGCAGCAATTCCAAACGTGGATGTGTCTTATTTGCGGCTGGGTTTATGATGAAGCGGCCGGCCTGCCCGACGAAGACATCGCTCCCGGCACGCGTTGGGCCGATGTGCCGATGAACTGGACCTGCCCTGAATGCGGCGCGCGCAAGGATGATTTCGAGATGGTGGCCATTTAATCAAGCATGATGCGCAAGCACGCCGCTGCCGCCCATGAAATGGCGGCACGCCTGTGCTATGGTATGAAAGATTATCGAATAATCACATGACGCGTCCTTTCCTGCCCGCGGTATCGTCCGATGGCGCCTGCGAGGGCGTGACGATACTCGTCATCGACGACAGTGCGACGATACGCAGCGCGGCCGAGAAGGTCTTGCGCGAAGCCGGTTACCGCGTGGTGGTGGCGGAAAACGGCTTCGAGGCCCTGGCCAAGATCGCCGACTGCCAGCCGGCGCTGATCGTGTGCGACATCGTGATGCCGCGCCTGGATGGTTACCGCACGTGTGCGCTGATCAAGGCCAGCGCCGCGTATCACGCCACGCCGGTGCTGATGCTGTCGTCGAAGGAAGGCTTGTTCGACCGTGCGCGCGGCGCTATGGCTGGCGCCAGCGCCTGCCTGGTCAAGCCGCTGGCGAACGAGGCGCTGCTGGAAGCCGTGCGGCTGCACCTGGCCGGGCATTTTGAGTAAGTGGTTTATTGATTACAACGCAGCAAGGAAGCAGATGGCCATACACACAATTCTGATCGTCGATGACTCGCCGACAGAACGCTACTACCTGAGCGAGATGCTGGTGCGTGCCGGTTACGCCGTTCTCACGGCGCAGGACGGCGCCGACGCATTGGCGCAGCTGAAGCAGGCCAGGCCCGATCTGATCCTGATGGACGTGGTGATGCCCGGTGCGAATGGCTTCCAGATCACGCGCGCCATCGCCCGCGATCCCGAACTGCAGGACGTGCCCGTGATTATCTGCTCGAGCAAGAGCCAGGAAACGGACCGCATCTGGGGCTTGCGCCAGGGCGCGCGCGATTACCTGGTCAAGCCGGTGGTCGAAGCCGAGCTGCTGGCCAAGATCGCCGCGATTTCCTGAGAATGCACACGATGCCAGGTCACGGCGTGTCCACAGCGGCCTTTGCGCCAGCCGCTGCCGCCATGCCATCTTTCGAGACGGGCGCGCGGCAGGGGCGCTTGCGCCAGTATCAGCTGCAATTGATCGAGCGGATACAGGCTGCGCGCAGCGGCGCGCTGGCCGCGCGCAAGGAACTGGGCGTGATGCTCGGCGGCCGGGCGTGCCTGCTCGACCTGACGCAGCTCGGTGAAATCGTCATTGCCTCCGGTGTGCAGATACAGGGCGTGCCGCTGGCGCAGGACTGGTACCTGGGCCTGGCGGCCATGCGCGGACGTCTGACGGGAGTCGTCGACCTGGCCCGCTACATGGGTGGACCGGCCTGCGCGCCCGGCAATCACTGCCGCATCATCACCTTTTCTCCCCGCCTGGGCCTCAATTGCGCCCTGCTGGTCGAGCGCGTACTGGGCTTGCGCCAGCTGCGCGCGATGCAATCCGTACCCGTTCAGGATGCGGCGCAGGGTGTGCTCCCATCGTGGGCGGCGCAAACGCTGCGCGACAGTGAAGGGCAGCAGTGGCTGCGCCTGGACCTGGCCCAGCTGGCGCAATCGGAACGCTTCCTCGACGCCGGCTTTGGCGGCCTTGCCGTCCACAAGGATATGTGCTGATGGGCGCCAATTCCCCCATCCTGGCGGCCGGCATGCCTGAAGCGGAGCACGCGCCCTTGGAGCCGGCATCGGCGGCCGACCTGCCGCTGCGCCTGCGCGACGCGCTGGGGCGGCGCAAGTCGCTGGCCAGCGCGCCTGCCCGCGACTTGCAGCTGCCGCTGATCGGCCACCTGCCGCTGCAAAAACAATTGAGTATCCTGTCGACGGTGATGGCCCTGAGCCTGGCCGCCAGCCTGCTGTTTGTCGGCCTCAATACGCGCAGCGGCAATATCGCCTCGGCGCAGACGCAGCTGGCCAGCGATGCGCTGATGCATTCGCAGCGCATCGGCAAGGCTGCGCCGAACGCCGTGCAAGGCAACCCGGAAGCGTTCCGCCAGCTCGAGGAAAGCCGCAATGAACTGAACCAGGATTTCCGCCTGATGCTGCGCGGCGGGACGTATCACGGCCGCGATATCGGCGAGTCGCGTTCCGCCCTGCTGGCGGCGGTGGCGGACGCGCGTAAAAAATGGGCCAGCAGCGACCGCGCGGCCAGCACCATCTTGCGCCTGAAGCCGGAGCTGGGCGAATTCGACAAGACCTTGCAGCAATTGAACGCGCTGTCGCCGGCGCTGCTGGCGCAGACCGAGGAAATCGGGGCCCTGAAGGTGCAGCGCGGCGGCAATGCGCGCGACCTGGCCGTCATCGGCCGCCTGATGATGCTGAGCCAGCGCATGAGCCGCAGCGCCAGCGAGTTCCTGTCGTCGGGCAGCATCAGCTCGGAAACGGCATTTTCGCTGGGGCGCGACACGACGTATTTCCGCACCGCCGTCGAAGGCCTGCTCAACGGCAGCGTGTCGCTGCAACTGGCGCCCACGCGCGACGCCGAACTGCGCGACCGGATGGTGGCGCTGAAAGCCAGTTTCGACACGTACCAGAAGCTGGTCTCGTCGATACTTGACCGCCTGGATAAATTCAGTTCGGCGAAAAGCGCGGAACAGCTGATCTTCAACGAAAACGAAGACCTGCGCCAGCGCTTGACCCTGCTGCAGCAGATGTACCACGCGAACCAGGAAACCCTGGGTGTCGCCTTCTGGATGATGGTCGGCGGCGTGTTGCTGACCCTGATCGCGGCGGCCGGCATCGGCAGGGTGCTGCTGCAGGACTCCGTCAACCGCACGCGCGACGCCGAGCGGCGCCGCCAGGAAGCGGAAATCCGGCGCCTGCAGTCGCAGGAAAAAGAGGAAGTGGCGAAGGCCAGGAATGAGCAGAACCAGGCGGCCATCCTGCGCCTGATGAATGAATTGCAGAAGGTCGCCGACGGCGACCTGACGGTGCAGGCTACCGTGTCGGAAGACATCACGGGCGCCATCGCCGATTCCGTCAACTACACGGTCGAGGAATTGCGCGGCCTGGTGGGGCGGGTGACGGCAACGGCCGAGCAGATCAACCGCGCTTCGACGCAGGCGCAAAGCATCTCGAGCAAGCTGCTGATCGCGTCGCAGCAGCAATCGCGCGAAATCCAGGGCGTCAGCGCCACCGTCGTCAAGATGGCCAATGCGATTACCGACGTGTCGAAGTCGGCCAGCGTCTCGGCCGACGTGGCGCGCCAGTCGGTGGCGGCCGCGCAGCAGGGTTCGACGGCGGTGGAAAACGCCATCAAGGGCATGCATGAAATCCGCGAGCAGATCCAGGATACCTCCAAACGCATCAAGCGCCTGGGCGAATCGTCGCAGGAAATCGGCGAAATCACCGAACTCATTTCCGACATCACCGAGCAGACCAACGTGCTGGCGCTGAACGCCGCCATCCAGGCCGCATCGGCCGGCGAGGCGGGACGGGGCTTTTCCGTCGTCGCCGAGGAAGTGCAGCGCCTGGCCGAACGCTCGGCCGCCGCCGCCAAGCAGATCGGCGCGCTGGTGCGCACCATCCAGGCCGATACCCAGGATGCGACGCGGGCGATGGAAACGTCCACGCAGGGCGTGGTCGAGGGCGCACGCCTGTCCGACGCGGCCGGCGCGGCCTTGAACGACATCAGCCAGGTATCGAAACATCTGGCGGAACTGATCCAGGGCATCTCGTTCGCCACCGGCACGCAGGCCGGTTCGGCCAGCGGCGTGGCCTTGAATATCCAGCATATCCTGAGCGTGACGGAGCAGACCCAGGACGGCACGCAGCAAACGGCGCAGTCGATCCATAAACTGTCGATGCTGGCGCAGGAACTGAAAAATTCGGTGTCGCGCTTCCGCGTCGCCGCCTGAACGCCGCGCCAGTCCAGGGCGATTTCCTTACCGAGGCATGCATGAGCACACCAGATAGTCCACAGCAATCCAAGCCGTTCGACAGCGAACCTCTGTCGTGGGTGATGGTGGAAATCCGCGAAGCGCTGGGCCGCTCGAAAACGGCCCTGTTCGAAGCGGGTGGCCGCGAGCGCGAGGAACGCGCCACGGCCCTGCAGCATGCGCGCTCGCATCTGCACCAGGCGCATGGCGCGCTGGTGATGGTGGACGTGGCCGGCGCCAGCCTGCTGACGGACGCTGCGGAACAGGCGCTGGCGCGCTTTCGCGACGGCAGCCTCGAATACACGCTGGACCATGCGCAAGTCGTCGCCGAACTGTATCAGGCCCTGAGCGAATACCTGGAAGACCTGGTGGCCGGCACGCCGCCGCAGCCGGCACGTTTGTTCCCCTATTACCGCGATTTGCAAACCATGCTGGGCGCCGAACGCATCCACCCGGCCGACCTGTTTTTTCCGCCAGCGTCGACGCTGGAAGGGCATGCCATCGCGCTGGCGGAATCGCCACCAAGCGCCGATTACCCGGCCTGGCGCGGGCGCTTTGAAAAATCCCTGCTGCCCTTCCTGAAGGCGCAGGATGACGCAACGCGGCGCCTGCACGCCAGCGACCTGCACGCCACCTTGACCCTCGTGGCCGACGCGCAGCAGGAAGCGCCTGCGCGCACCTTCTGGTTCGCCATGCAGGCGTTTGCCGGGCTGGCGGCCAGCGGCGAGGGCATGGGCACGCTCAACGTCAAGCAGTTGTTCGGCCTGATCAACCTGCAGTTGCGCCGCCTGGCGCAGGGGACGGCCAGCCTGCCTGAAGCGATGTTGCGCGATGCCCTGTTCTTCATCGCCGCGGCACGCGAGCCGACGCCGGAGGCACGCCAGTTGCGCGCCGCTTTCGCCCTGGAAGGCATGCTGCCCGCTGACGTGGAAGCGCGGCGCTACGGCCAGGTCGACCAGGATGCCTTGCAAGGCGCCCGCACGGCCCTGGCGCAGGCGCGCGCCAGCTGGAGCCGCCTGGCGCAAGCCGACCTCGATCCAGTCCTGGGTACGGATTTCGACGCGTCGTTGCAAGAAGTGGCGGCGCATGTGGAGACCTTGAAGCAGCCGGCCCTGGCCAGCCTGCTGCGCGAATGCGCGGCCGTGGCGCGGCAAGCCGTGACCAGCGGGCGCAGTGGGGCCCTGGAAAATGAAATCGGCATGGCGCTGCTGTTTGCGGACACGGGCCTGGAGCAGTTGCGCCGCCTGCCCGACGATTTCGCCGGCAACGCGGAAACTATCGCCGCGCGCCTGCAGGCGCTGTTGGCCGGCGAAGCGCCGCCGCCCGTTACGGCGGGCGAACTGTCGCGCCAGATCGAACAGGGCCAGACGGTGGCCGCGCTTGCCGAGGAAATGAAGACGGGCTTGCGCCAGGTGGAAAAGGTGCTCAATGCCTATTACGCGGATGCAGCGGGTGCAGCGCAGGCGCAGGCGGGAGCTCTCGACGGCGTCGCGCCCGTGCTGGAGCAGTTGCAGCAACAGCTGGCCGGACTGGGACAGGAAGATGCGCGCGCCGCCGTGCTGCAAGTCGATGCGGCCGTGCGGCAACTGGCCGGTGCCGGCGCCAACGCGGATGGGCGCGCCGAGGCGCTCGACGAGATCGCGCAAAATGTCAGCGCGCTGGGCTTTTTTGTCGATATGCTGGGCCGCAACGCGCAGGCGGCCAGCGGGCGTTTCCATTTCGATGCGGCCGCCGGTACTTTCCGCGCGCTGCCATTTGAAAAAGTCGCCGCCGCCGGCGCCGTGCCGGTGCCCTTGCTCGACCAGGCCCTCGCGCCCGCCGCGCCAGCCGGCATGGATGCCGCGCCGGCAGTGACCGATGTCGACGCCGAGATGCTCGACATTTTCATCGCCGAAGCGCGCGAAGTGCTGACCTTCATCGACACCACCCTGGCCCTGCCGCGCGAGCAAGCCGCCAGCGGCGACCACCTGGCCATGCTGCGCCGCTCGTTCCACACCTTGAAGGGCAGCAGCCGCATGATCGGCCTGGCGCAGTTTGCCGAAGCGGCCGGCGCGATCGAACGCGTCATGAATACCTGGCTGGCCGAGGCGCGCCCCGTCAGCGACGACTTGTTTACCTTGCTCAATTACGGCTGGTATCAGCTCAGCGAATGGGTGGCGGAACTGGAAGGCGGCGCGGGGCGCGAGCGCGAGCCCGGCATGCTGCTGATGGCGGCCGAGCGCGTGCGCGAAGGCGGACCGTTCGAACTGCGCAAGCCTCGCTCGGCATCGGCCGCGCCCGTGGCCAGCAATGGCAATGTGATCGGACTGCCCTTGGCCACGGCGCCGACGCTCCACGAAGCGCCTGACGATCACCTCAAGCACGTGGGCGAACTGCGCATCAGCCTTCCCTTGTACAACATTTACCTGGCCGAGACGGATGAATTGCTGCGCGTGCTCACGCGCGACTTCGGCGAATGGCGCCATGAACAGCGCGCCGTCAGCGCCGAGGCGCTGCAAGCCGTGCATACCCTGGCGGGAACGTCGGGCACGGTGGGCTTCCAGTCCTTGCGCGACTTGGCGCACGCGCTGGAAACGGTGATCGAAACGGTGGTGCCGCCGCTGGCCGGCTTGCGCGCCGAACAGCACGACGTGCTGGAACAGGCCACGCAGCGCATCGGGCAAATGCTGCAGGCATTCGCGCTGGGCGACCTGGCGCCAACGCAGCCGGACATGATCGAAGCGCTCAACACTCTGTGGCGCGCCTTGACGGCGCCGCCCGGCGAGAGCAAGGAAGACCGCCTTGACGCCCTGTTCGCGGAAGCTTATGCCAGCATCGTCGGCGCGCCGGCGCAGCCTGCCGAGCCGCTGGCCGAAGTCCCGCTGCCGCAACTTGAGACCCTGTTCGAATCGACGTATGCAAGCATCGTCGCCGATGCGCTGCAGCCGGAGGCTGCCGACGTGCCGGTACCGGTGCAGGACAGCGGCGCCAGCGACGACCTGTTCGACGCCGGTTTCGAGCACGCGCCGCCATTGGAACATGCGGCGCCGGAAGCGCCAGCGCCCGCCATCATGCCGGCCGATGCGGCCGCGCTACTGGCGGCCAGCGCCGGCATCAGCGATGAACTCGACCTCGATCTCTTGTCCGTCTTCCTGGAAGAGGGCGCCGACCTGCTGCCGCAGATCGGCGAGGCGCTGCGCAGCTGGCAGCAGCAGCCGCACGACAGCGGCCAGGCGCAGATGCTGTTGCGCACCCTGCATACGGTCAAGGGCAGCGCGCGCATGGCCGGCGCCATGCGCCTGGGCCAGCATGCGCATGAAATCGAGACGCATATCGAAAACATGCTGCACGCGGGCACCGCCACGCCGCAAGCCTTCGAGGAATTGCTGGCCCATTACGACCATGCGCTGCACCTGTTCGAGCAATTGCAGCAGCCCTTGCTGCCCTTGCCGGGCATGGAAGACACGCCGGCCGCCGAACCGAAAGCGGCGCTGGTGCGCGTGCGGGCCGATATCCTCGACCGCCTGGTGAACCAGGCCGGTGAAGTGTCGATCACGCGTTCTAAAATGGAAAATGAAGTGGGCGTGCTCGGTGCTTCGCTGTCCGAGTTTTCCGACAACCTGGCGCGCTTGCGGCGCCAGCTGCGCGAAGTGGAAATGCAGGCCGAATCGCAGATCGCCTCGCGCATGGCAGTCGGCAGTGAGCGCGAATTCGACCCGCTCGAATTCGACCGTTTTACGCGCCTGCAGGAACTCACGCGCATGATGGCCGAAAGCGTCAACGACGTGGCGTCCTTCCATGAAAACCTCAGCCACAGCGTCGATGCGGTCACGGACGACCTGGTGCTGCAGGCGCGCTTGACGCGCGAGCTGCAGCGCGACCTGATGCAGATCCGCATGGTGCCGTTTGCCAGCATCGCCGAACGGCTGTTCCGCGTGGCGCGGCAAAGCGCCAAGGAAGTCGACAAGCGTGTCAACCTCGACATCCGCGGCGGCGGCGTGGAAATCGACCGCAGCGTGCTCGAACGCATGGCGGCACCCTTCGAGCACCTGCTGCGCAACGCCATCGTGCACGGCGTCGAGCCGCGCGATGCGCGTCTGGCTGTGGGCAAGAGCGAGACGGGCGAGCTGCTGGTGCAGGTCAGCCAGCAGGGCAATGAAGTGGCGATCGCCTTTTCCGACGATGGCGCGGGGCTGGACCTGGAGCGCATCCGCGCCAAGGCGCACGGCGCCGGCCTGGTGGCGACGGACGCGCCATTGACCAACACGCAGGCGGCCGAACTGATTTTCACTCCCGGTTTTTCCACCGCCGACAGCCTGACGGAACTGGCCGGACGCGGTTTTGGCATGGATATCGTGCGTTCCGAAGCGCTGGCCCTGGGCGGGCGCGTGGAAACGCTGACGCAGGCGGGCCTGGGCATGCGCTTCACCATCCACCTGCCGCTGACCCTGGCCGTCACCCAGGTGGTGCTGCTGGCGGCTAACGGCAAGACGTATGCCTTGCCATCGGTGCTGGTGGAGCAGGTGCTGCACCTGAAAGGCGAACAGCTGGAGCAGGTGCGGGCGGCCGGGCGCATCGAGTCGCACGGGCAGTCGCTGGCGCTGCACCACCTTTCGGCCATGCTGGGCGAGACGCCGGCGGCACAGGCCACGCAGCGCTACGCGCCCGTGCTGTTGCTGAGGAATGGCAATGACAGGCTGGCTTTGCAGGTCGATGACGTGGTGGGCAACCGCGAAGTCGTGGTCAAGCACGTGGGGCCGCAGCTGGCGCGCATGCCGGGCATCGCCGGCGCCACGGTGCTGGGCACGGGCGACATCGTGCTGATCCTCAATCCGGTGGCGCTGGCTCAGCACCTCGAGCATCATCCGGAACTGTTGTCGCAATATGCGCTGGCCAGCAGTGAGCAGCATGCCGCTTCCAGCGCGCTGGCCGCACCGGCCGTGCGCGTGATGGTGGTTGACGATTCGCTGACGGTGCGCCGCGTGATGCAGCGCCTGTTCGAGCGCGAAGGCTACCAGGTGCTGCTGGCCAAGGATGGCGTCGATGCGCTGGAACAGCTGCATGCGCTGGAACCGGCTGGCATGCCGGCCCTGCTGCTGGTCGACGTGGAAATGCCGCGCATGGATGGCTTTGATTTGACGCGCAATGTGCGCAGCGATGACAAGACGCGCGCCATCCCCGTCATCATGATCACCTCGCGCAGCGCCGACAAGCACCGCGCGCATGCGTTCGAACTGGGCGTGAATGCGTATTTCGGCAAGCCGTTTCAGGAGGAGGAATTGCTGGCGGAGGTGGGACGGTTGTTGGGCGGTGGCGTGGTGTAACCGGCGCCAATGCCAACAATGTTGTCGGATTACGCGCGGCTTTGCCCCGCTAATCCGACCTACGTCTGTTGATTGACGGCGCATGTCGGGTAGGTCGGGTTAGCGCGTAGCGCGTAACCCGACATCACCGTAATGCCAATCAATTACCTGACTACGCCACCACCTTCACCACCGCATAACGCTCCAGGGTTTCCTTGCGCGCCTCGTCGTGCTGCACCAGCGGTTCCGGATAATCGCGTCCCAGCACGATGTTTTTTTGTTCGAGCAGCATGCGCGGCACCAGCCAGGGCGCGTGGATTTCCTTGTCGCCCAGCGCCTTCAGCTGCGGCAGGTAGCGGCGGATGAAGCGCCCGCTGGCATCGAATTTTTCCGACTGGGTGACGGGATTGAAGATGCGGAAGTAGGGCTGCGCGTCGCAGCCGGAGGACGACGCCCATTGCCAGCCGCCGTTGTTCGACGCCAGATCGAAGTCATTGAGGTGGAGCGCGAAATACGCTTCGCCGCGGCGCCAGTCGATGCCCAGATCCTTGATCAAAAAGCAGGCCGTGACCATGCGCAGGCGGTTGTGCATATAGCCCGTCTGGTTCAGCTGCGCCATGGCCGCGTCCACCAGCGGATAGCCGGTGCGCCCTTCGCACCAGGCGGCAAACGCGGCGTCGGCGTCAAGCCCCGTTTCCCAGGCGATGGCGTCGTAGGCCGGTTTGAAGGCGCCGCCTTCCACATGCGGGTTCTGGTACAAGATCATGGCGTAGAAATCGCGCCAGATCAGTTCTGCCAGCCAGACGGGCGCGCCATCGCCGCCACAGCCCCGGTCCATCAGGTCGACGATGGTGCGTACCAGGTAGCGCAGCGACACGGTGCCGAAGCGCAAGTGCATGGACAGGTAGGACGGCCCCTTCAGGGCGGGGAAATCGCGCGCCACGTCATAGCGTTCCACGCGCGGCAAAAAATCCTCGAACAGTTGACTGGCGCCCGACATGCCGGTGGGGATGGCCAGTTCGGCCAGGTTGCTGGCCTCGAAACCAAGTTCGTCCAGGGTGGGCAGGGGCGCCGGCGTGCCGGCGCGCGGCGGCGCCAGGTTGGCCGCATGCGGCTCGATGTCGAACGGCGCCAGGCAGCCGGGCTCGGCGCGCATTTTCTTCAGCCAGGCATTCTTGTACGGCGTGTAGACGGTGTACGGCTTGGCCGACAAAGTCAGCACCTCGTCTTTTTCAAAGATCACCTGGTCCTTGAAGCTGAACCACAGGCGCGCGTCGTGCGTGAGCGCGGCGGCCACGGTGGCGTCGCGGGCGATCGCTTGCGGCTCGTAGTCGTGGTTGGCAAAGACGGCATCGGCGTTCAACTCGGCGGCCAGGCGCGGGATGGCCTCGGCCGCGTCCCCGTGCAGCACGATCAGGTCGCCGCCGAGCTGGCGCAGCTCGGCGGCCAGCTCGGCCACGCTGGCATGGATGAAATCGACCCGCCGGTCGCGGCGCGGCAGCGCAGCCAGGATGGCGGTGTCGTATACAAAGATGCAATGCACGGCCTGGCTCTGGCGCAGGGCGTGATGCAGTGCAGCATGGTCAAACGCGCGCAGATCGCGCCGGAACCACACCAGGGAAGTCTTGATTGTCATTATTTCGCGTGTTCAGGGTCAAAGATAGGCCATTTTTTGCCGCCAACAGGGCTGTATGGCCGCTCGCGTCGCGCCTTTGGCGTCGCTGCGGCGGCAATTCAGTGTAAACTACCGGGTATGTTCGCGGTACTTTATGTGCGACAGCGATTTTGCAATCAATTTTACAATTGGCATCGAAATGCGCCCGCAGGCAAAGCGAATTGATCATTAATTTATAACATAACAAGAATAACGCCTGGCACCACGGTGCGCGCCGCCCAAGATTCGCGGCAGCTTGCGCCAGGCGTACGATAGCGGGGTAAGCGAGACTTGCCAGCAAGCCCACAGAGAGAGCATCGCGTATGAAAAAGAGTAAAATCGACCAGACTCTACCAGGACATCGTCTGATGCAGGGTGTGGGAGAACCGGCCGCGACCGGTTCCTCCACCCTGAATCTGGCCAACCATTTCCTCATTGCGATGCCGGCCATGCAAGATCCGATCTTCGGCGGCACGGTCGTGTACGTGTGTGAACACAATGAAAACGGCGTGCTCGGCGTCGTCATCAACAAGCCCACCGACATGACCATGGAAGTGCTGTTCGACCGCATCGACCTGAAACTGGCGGCCGGCAGCGATACGCCCATCATCAATGAACCGATCATGTTCGGCGGCCCCGTGCAGGACGACCGCGGCTTCGTGCTGCATACGCCGGGCGCGCGCTATTCCTCGTCGCTGACGGTGACCGATGAAGTGGCGTTTACCACCTCGATCGACGTGCTCGAAGCCGTCGCCAAGGGCGATGGTCCCGAGCGCATGCTCGTCTCGATCGGCTACTCGGGCTGGAGCCCGGGCCAGCTGGAAGACGAGATCGGCCGCAACGGCTGGCTGACGGTGGGCGCCTCGGCCGACATCCTGTTCGATTTCCCCATCGAGCAGCGCTACGTGGCGGCCATCAAGCTGCTCGGTATCGACCCCCTCATGCTGGCAAGCGAGGCTGGCCACGCATGAGCGGTGACGTCATCGACACCATCCTCGCCTTCGATTTCGGTTTGAAACGCATCGGCGTGGCCATCGGCAATACCATAATTTGCCAGGCCAAGCCGCTCAGCGTGATCACGGCCACGGCGAACGAGCCGAAGTTTGCCGCCATCGATAGCCTGATCAAGGAGTGGGGCGCCAGCCGCATTGTGGTGGGCCTGCCCAGCCATCCCGATGGCACGGAACACGAGATGAGCGCGCGCTGCCGCCGTTTCGCCAACCAGGTGCATGGCCGCTTCAACCTGCCCGTGGAACTGGTCGATGAGCGTTATTCCTCGGCCGTCATCGCCGCCAAGCGCGGTGAAGTCATCGACGACCGCGCCGCCGCCATCATCCTGCAACAGTATTTCGACGCGAATTATTAATCTGATCCTAGACTCCCTCCCTGAATGATTAAGAACTCTATGCCGCATCCTACGAATCCATCCCAACTCGACGCCGAGGCCCTGTACGCGGTCTTGCTGCAGCAAGTGCAGAGCGGCCTGGCGGGCATCCCCAACGTGGCCATCGTCGGCATCCATTCGGGCGGCGCCTGGCTGGCCGAACGCCTGGCGCGCGACCTGAACCTGCTCGACCGCCTGGGCGTGCTCGACGTCTCGTTCTACCGCGACGACTTCGCCCAGAAGGGCCTGCATGCTGACGTCAAGCCGACGCAGATCAGCTTTGACGTGGCCGGCGCGACCATCCTGCTGGTCGACGACGTGCTGTACACGGGCCGCACCACGCGCGCGGCCATCAACGAACTGTTCGACTATGGCCGCCCGGCGAAGATCATGCTGGCCGCCCTGGTCGACCGCGGCGAACGCCAGCTGCCGGTGGCCGCCGATTTTGTGGCCGCCTTCACTGCCGTGCCGCCGGGCCAGGCCCTGGTCCTGAAGCAAGCCGACGATGGAAAATTCACGCTCACCATAGATACCCACCATGCTTAATCCGCAACTGAATAAACACGGCGAACTGCAACATCTGCTGACGATTGAAGGCTTGCCGAAGTCTATCGTCAACCACATTCTCGATACGGCTTCCTCGTTCGTCGGCATTTCCGACCGCGACGTGAAAAAAGTGCCGCTGATGCGCGGCAAAAGCGTTTTCAACCTGTTCTTTGAAAACTCCACGCGCACCCGCACCACCTTTGAGATCGCCTCGAAGCGCCTGTCGGCCGACGTCATCAACCTGAATATCCAGGCCTCGTCGGCCAGCAAGGGCGAGTCCCTGCTCGACACCATCGACAACCTGTCGGCCATGCATGCCGACATGTTCGTCGTGCGCCATGCGCAGTCGGGCGCGCCCTACCTGATCGCCAAGCACCTGATCGACACCAAGCAGCCGCACGTCCACGTCGTCAACGCGGGCGACGGGCGCCATGCGCATCCGACGCAGGGCTTGCTCGACATGTACACGATCCGCCACTACAAGAAGGATTTCACCAATTTGACGGTGGCTATCGTGGGCGACATTTTGCACAGCCGCGTGGCCCGTTCCGACATCCACGCGCTGACCACCCTGGGCGTGCCCGAAGTGCGCGCCATCGGCCCGCACACCCTGCTGCCGGGCGGCCTGGAACAGATGGGCGTGCGCACCTTCACCAACATGGATGAAGGCTTGAAAGGCGTCGACGTGATCATCATGCTGCGCCTGCAAAACGAGCGCATGAGCGGCGCGTTGCTGCCATCGGCGCAGGAATATTTCAAGAGCTACGGCTTGACGCCCGAGCGCCTGGCGCTGGCGAAACCGGACGCCATCGTCATGCATCCGGGTCCGATGAACCGCGGCGTGGAAATCGATTCGGCCGTGGCCGACGGTCCGCAGGCGGTGATCCTGCCGCAGGTGACGTTCGGTATCGCCGTGCGCATGGCGGTGATGAGTATTTTGGCTGGTAATCAGGGCTGATAGCCCAAGGACGAGTAAGCGAGCATGACGACACTACATATCAAGAACGGCCACCTGATCGACCCTGCCAACGGCATCGATGGCTTGCAAGACCTGTTTATCGCCGACGGCAAGGTGCTGGCCGTGGGCAGCGCCCCGGCCGGCTTCACCGCCGACACGACGTTCGACGCGGCCGGCCTGGTGGTTTCCCCCGGCCTGGTCGACCTGTCCGCGCGCCTGCGCGAGCCGGGTTACGAATACAAGGCGACCCTGGAATCGGAACTGCAGGCGGCGCTCCAAGGCGGCGTCACGAGCCTGGTGTGCCCGCCCGACACCGATCCCGTGCTGGACGAGCCGGGCCTGGTCGAGATGCTGAAATACCGCGCCAAGACGCAGAACAAGGCCCACGTGCACCCGCTGGGCGCACTGACCATGGGCTTGAAAGGCAAGTCGCTGACGGAAATGGCGGAACTGACGGAAGCGGGCTGCATCGGCTTCGCGCAAGCGGAAGAGCCGATCGAAGACACGACCGTGCTGCTGCGCGCCATGCAGTACGCGAACACCTTCGGCTACACAGTCTGGCTGCGCCCGCAAGACCCGCATATCGGCCGTGGCGGCATCGCCCACAGCGGCCCGCTGGCGTCGCGCCTGGGCTTGTCCGGCGTGCCCGTGATGTCCGAAACCATCGCGCTGCACACGATTTTCGAATTGATGCGCGCCAGCCGCGCGCGCGTGCACCTGTGCCGCATCTCGTCGGCGGCCGGTCTGGAACTGATCCGCGCGGCGAAAGCCGAAGGTCTCCCCGTCACCTGCGACGTGGGCGTGCACCATGTGCACCTGACGGACGCCGACATCGGCTTCTTCGATCCGAACGCCAGGGTCACGCCACCGTTCCGCAGCCAGCGCGACCGCGATGCGATCCGCGCCGGCCTGCTTGACGGCACGGTCGACGCCATGTGCTCGGACCACACGCCCGTCGACGACGATGAAAAACTGCTGCCGTTCGGCGAAGCGTCGCCCGGCGCCACTGGCCTGGAGCTGCTGCTGTCCTTGGCCCTGAAATGGGCCGACGACTACGCGCTGGGCCAGCCGCAAGCGGGTGCACGTCCGCTGGCGCGCGCCGTGGCCAAGGTCACGTCCGACGCGGCCCGTGTCGCCGGCATCCCGGCCGGTAGCCTGGCCGTGGGCGAAGCGGCCGACATCTGCGTCTTCGATCCCGCCGCGCGCTGGACCGTGTCGTCGGCCTCGCTGGCCAGCCAGGGCAAGCACACGCCTTTCCTCGGCTATGAGCTGAGCGGCATCGTCAAGGCGACCATCGTTGCCGGACAGGTGGCGTTTCAGCGTTAATTATTTGTATCGGAGCCGTAGGTCGGATTAGCGCTACGCGTAATCCGACAAGTCCATGGCGGCTCCTGTCGGCTTACGCAGCGCCTCGCCGGCGCAGCTAAGCCGACCTACGCGGCTGTATGGATTTGCTTCCAACCTTGGTGTCATTTGAAACTTCTGCTTACCTACCGCCTCGCGCGCATCGCCATTCACCTGAGCTGCGGCATGGCCAAGAGCGCCGTGCTCTTTCCCTGGCTGGACCTGGAGGGACGCAACCGGCGCATCCGCCGCTGGTCGACGCAGCTGCTCGACATCTGCGGCGTGCACGTGGCGCAGCCGGCAGACAGCGTGCCGGCACTCGACCATGCGATGGTGGTGGCGAACCACGTTTCGTGGCTCGACATCTTCGTCATCAACGCCGTCCACCCTTGCCGTTTCGTCGCCAAGGCGGAAATCCGCGCCTGGCCGATCCTGGGCTGGCTGGCGGGGCGCGCCGGCACCATCTTCATTTCGCGCGGCAGCAAGCGCGACCTGCGTTTGATCTTCCAGGGCTTGGTGGATAAATTGACGGCGGGCGAGCGCATTGCATTCTTCCCCGAAGGCACGACCGCCGCGCAAGGGCAGATCCTGCCGTTCCACGCCAACCTGTTCGAGGCGGCCATCGACGCGCAAGTGCCCGTGCAGCCGTTCGCGCTCGTGTATGTGGATGACAAGGGGGCGCTGCATCACGCCGTCGATTTCATCGGCGACATGAGTTTTGCGCAAAGCATGGTGGCGATCTTGAGCGGCCCGCCCATCACGGCGCGTTTGACCTGTCTGGCGCCCGTGGCGACGACAGGCGCGCACCGGCGTGAGCTGGCGGCGGCAACGCAGGCGGCCGTGGCCGCCGCGCTGCCGCTGGAGAAGGCCGCTTAATTTTTGACGTGCAGCCAGCGCGCATGCGCTGCGCGGGCCAGGTAGTCGAGGATAAAGCCTAAAATCCCTATCAGCACGATGGCGGCCATCAGTTCCGAATACGCGAGGCGGTCGCGCGTGTCGAGGATGAAGTAGCCCAGGCCCGCCGACACGCCCAGCATCTCCGCCGGCACCAGCACGATCCAGATGATGCCAATGGCCAGGCGCACGCCTGTCAGGATATCGGCCGTGATGCCCGGCAAAATCACCTTGAAGACGATTTCGCTGCGCGTGGCCGACAAGCTGCGCGCCAGCAGCAGCCAGTTCGGATCGAGCCGCGCCACGCCGGCCGCCGTATTGAGCAAAATCGGCCAGACGGCCGCAAACGCCAGCAGGAAGTACACGGGCGCGTCGCCGACGCCGAGCACCATCACGGCGATCGGCATCCACGACAGCGGCGAAATCATGCGCAGCAACTGGAACAGCGGCATGGCCGCGCCGGAAAAGCTCTTCGACATGGCCACCAGCACGCCGAGCGGCACGCCGATGACGATGGCCAGTCCCAGGCCCACGGCTACCCGTTGCAGGCTCAAGACCACGTGCAACCAGATATCCGCACCGCCCACCATCTCCTTGAACGCCAGCGCCGTGGGCAAGGGCGCAAAAGCGGTGGCGATGGGCGTGGATTTCTCCAGCGCCGTCACGCCCATGGACCACAGCAGCAAGGCACAGGCCAGCCCCACCAGGGGCAGGCCGAACTTCGTAAACAACTTGCTTGCCATTGTCAGACCGCCACGGTTTCGCTGCGCAGCAGGTTGGCCGGCAAGCCGAAAGCGGCCGGACCGCCGACCGCCGTGATGGCCTTGCGCACGAAGCGGTCATCGACCAGGTCGCGCGCGGCGAATTTCGGATCGAGGTTGGCCAGGAAGCGCGTGTCGCCCTCGACCTTGGTGCGGCCGATGGCGCGCACCAGTTCTTCCGTGTACGAAGCGAACGGATACGGCTGGAAGTCGATGCGGCGCTGCTGCCAGTTCTTGTGCACGATCAGGCCCTGCTTTTCATAGCCGGCGTAATCGGTGGTGGCCAGCACCTTGGTCAGCACTTGCAGCGGATGCGGCGTGTAGCGGTGCTCGCCCACGTTCGACAGCAGTTTGGCCGTGTCGACCTGGTTCGAGCGCGTCCACAACTGCGCCTTGACGATGGCGTTGGTGACCTTTTGCGCCCATTCGGGACGCGTGTTGATGTCGCGCTCGGACAGGAAGGTGACGCAGCACGCATGGTTTTTCCACACGTCGCCCGAGAAGCGCAGGATCTTGCCGATGCCGGCGTTTTCCGCCGCCGCATTGAACGGTTCGGCCACGATGTAGCCGGCAATCGACTTGCTGGCCAGCGCCGAGACCATTTCAGCCGGCGCCAGCACGATCAGGTTGACTTCATTCGGCTTGATGGCCGCGTTGCGCGCGCGCGTGACCGGCGTCAAGCCGTTGGAGGACAGGATTTGCTGCAGCAGGATGTTGTGGATCGAGTACCAGAACGGGATCGCGACCGTGCGTCCGCCCAGGTCGGAAACCTTGTTGATCTCGTTGGCCACCGTCAGCGCGGAACCGTTGACGTGGTTCCAGGCGACGACCTTCGCCGGGAATTTGGCGCCGTAGCGCACCCACAGCGTGGCCGGCGACAGCAAATGAATCACGTTGACCTGGCCGGCGACGAACGCTTCGATGATTTGCGCCCAGCTGCGGAACAGCCGCGGCGTTTCCGCCTGCAAGCCTTCCGCTTCGAACAGCTTGCGGGCGTGGGCGACGAGCAGCGGGGTGGCGTCGGTGATGGGCAGGTAGCCGATTTTGACGGGCTGGTCGTCGCCTTTCGGGCCTTGCTGGGCCATGGCGTCGCCGGCGAACAGCAGGGGCGAGGCAACGCTGGCCGTGGCCAGGGCCGACATGCGCAGGAAGTCGCGCCGCGTCAGGCCGCAGTCGCAATCGGACGAGGCGCAGATGTGCAGGGGTTTGTTGTGGTCTTCGAATGTCATGGGAATGTTCCGGTCGATTAAATGTGAGCGAAGGCGGGTGCTTGATCCTGCGTTTGCAGCGCCTGCAGGGCGTCGAGGATGTCCATTTTCAGGGCGATCACCTCGGCGCTGTGGCCGATGCGTGGCTGTTCGATGGCGACGGGCCATTCGCGCACGATGTTGCCCGGCTTGCCGCCCATGAGCAAGATGCGGTCGGCCACGAGGATCGCTTCGTCGATATCGTGCGTGACGAGCAGCACGGCCGTGTGCCAGCGGTGCACTACGTCGACCAGCAACGACTGCATCTCGGCGCGCGTGATGGCATCAAGGGCGGAAAACGGTTCGTCGGCGAACAGCAGTTCCGGTTCGCGCGCCAGCGCGCGGGCCAGGGCCACGCGCTGCGCCATGCCGCCCGACAGCGCGGACGGATACAGTTTTTCGTGTCCTTTCAAACCGACCGCTTCGATGGCTTGCTCCACGCGCGCCTGGTGCGCCTCGCGCGTGAGCTTGGGCTGGTGCTTGAAGTCCAGGCCGAAGCCGGCGTTGCCCGTGACGTTCAGCCAGGGCAAGAGGCTGGCCTGCTGGAAGACAAGGGCGCTGCGCGGGTCCGGTTCGCGCATGGGAGCGTCGAGGAACTGGATCTCGCCCGTGGACGGCGGCTGCAAGCCGGCCAGCACGCGCAGCAGGCTCGATTTGCCGCAGCCGCTGCCGCCCAGCAGGCAGACGATTTCGCGCTTGCGCACGCCCAGCGAGATGTGCTGGAACACGGGCGCGGCACCAGCATACGAGAAGCTCAGATCCTGCGCCTGCAAGGCCCAATCGGCAACGCTCATGCCTGCGCTCCCGCCGCCTTGGCTGCCTGCTGGCTGTCGAACAGCTGCAAGGCCGATTGCAACTGCGTCAGGCTGGGGGTGACTATGGGGATGAACGACGATTCGCGCCAGCGACGGGCAAAGCCCTGCTGTTCGGCGTTCAGGTAGGCGCGCCCGCCCATGGCTTGCAGCTCCAGCATCAGCGCCTGCTGCAGCACGTCGGCCAGCTGTATGCGCAAGCGGAACATGGCCGGTGCTTCTTTTTTGAAGCGGCCATCGTGCACGCCGGCCAGCAGGGTAGCGACGGCTACCTCCAGGGTGGCTTGCAGCGCTGCGATGCGTGGCGTGAGCTGGTTGCGCGAGCCGGCGGAAATTTGCGCCGCCTTTGCCAGGCTGGCGCGCGCCAGGCCGATCGACAGGCCGCACTGCATGCCGAGGAAAGCCGGGCGTACTTGCGGCAACCAGGCGGGCGCATTGTCGCTGATGATGTCGGTGGCGGGGATGTGCACCTGCGCCAGCTTGACGGAGGCCGTATTGCTGCCGCGCAGGGCGATCAGGTCCAGGTCGTCGCTGCGCTTGACGCCTTCCGTGCCGCTGTCGAAGGCGATGATGACGGGCGGTGCGCCGTCGTCCGGCGCCACGGCCGCTGCCGCGACAAAGCCCGCCTTGCGCAAGTTCGTCACCCACGCAAGTCCGCCGTCGACGAGTAAGCCGTCGCCGTGGCGCGCGCCCGTGATTTGCAGCTGTTCGATGCCTGACAAGAATTTCATGGCGTTCGACAAACCGCTGGCGCCGGCCTGCGTGCCAGCCAGCAGGCCGGGCAAGCGGCGCTCGGCTAGCGCGCGGTTCTCGCTTTGCAGCAGGAATTCGATGAAGCAGCGCTGGCCCCAGAAGACAAAGGCGGCCGTCACGGATTCTTCGGCCACCCTGGCGATGGCCTCGATGGTGTCGCGCACGTCGCCGCCCGCGCCGCCATGTTCCTGCGGCACGCCGATGGCCAGCAGCTTGTCGCCGGCCAGCGCCGGTAATACGGTTTCAGCCAGTTCCGACGATTGGTCGAGCTGGTCGGCATGCATGTGCAGCCAGTGATTGAGGCGGCCCATGTCAGACGGCGCCAGGCAGGTAGGGCGTCAATTGCGGATTGACTGGCGTGTCGGCCAGGCTGTTGGAGAAATTGCACAAGGTGGCCAGGCTGATGCCGAGCACGACTTCCAGCGCCTGCTGCTCGTTGTAGCCGGCGGCCAGAAAGGCTTGATATTCGCTGTCGCTGACGGCGCCGCGCGTGGCGATGACGGTCGTGGCGAAGGTGGCGACGGCGTCGAGCTTCGCATCGCCCGTCGGCTGGCCGTGCTGCAGGGCGCGCACCGTGTCCGGCGTCTGGCCCGCTTTTTTCAGCGAGATGGCGCTATGGCCGGCGATGCAGAAATCGCAGCCGTGGATGCGCGCGGCCGTGATCTGCACCACTTCGCGTTCCATTAACGTCAGGCTGGCGCGCGCATTGATGCCGGAGACGGTCAGATAGGTTTCCAGGGCCAGCGGGGCATTGGCCAGCACGCCGATCAGATTGGGCAGGAAGCCATTGTTGGCGATGGCCTTTTCCACGAAGGGGCGGCTATCGGCCGGGGCGGTATCGAGAGTGTGCAGCGTCAGACGGGACATGGGGTACCTTGCTAAGTTGGTAAGTCACCCGGCCATTATATCGGCCATGCCGTGCACGCAACAGACGTCAGCGTCGTCCTTTTGTGCTCGTTCGTCTTTGATTTCGCAAACCTTGATCTCAGTTTGCCAGCTGCCGCAATCGCTGGTCGCGCCGGTAGGCGCCCGGCTGCTCGCCCGTGACCCGCTTGAAGGCGCGCGTGAAGGCGGCGTGCGAGCGGTAACCCACCAGTTCGGCCGCGCGTTCGACGGAAACGCCGTCGTGCAGGCGGCGTGCGGCGATCTTCATGCGCAGCAGGAGCAGGAACTGGGCTGGCGAATGGCCGCTGGCGCTGGCGAAATGCTTGCAGAAGCTGGCGCGCGACATGCAGGCCGCCTTGGCCATGTTCTCGATCGACCAGTCGTCGGCGGGTGCATCGAGCATGCGTTCGAGCAGCGGTGAAAACGCGGGCTGGTGCAGCAGCGACAGCAGGCCGGCCGCCACCTGCTCGCCCTGCGCCACATGGCGGATCAGGTAAAAGAACAGCAGTTCGACCAGCCGCGAGGTCAAAGGCGACGGCTGCTCCGGATCGCCGCCCGCTTCCGCCAGGATCAGGTCGAACAGCGCGGCAGCGGCGCTGAAGGCGGGCGCATCGCCGCGTATCAGCAGATACGGCGGGAACGAGTCGACGATCAGGGCGGAGAGGGCGCCGCGAAATTGAAAGAAGCCGCAGGCCAGCGCCGTCGCCGGCTGCTCCGTGGGCGTTTGCAGCGGCAGCATCGCCTGCGCGCTGACCGCCTGCAGCGGATCGCTGTGGGGACTGAGGAAGTGCGGCAGGTCGCGCAGCAGGAAGACGCCATCGCGCGGGCCGAGCGCAATGGGCGCCGCGCCATCGAGGTGCAGATAGCAGTGGCCATCGAGCACCAGGTGGAAGCTGCCCAATTCCCGGCCCGCCGTGGAAGCGCGCCAGCGGCCGCAGTACTGGCCCACATGCAGGACGGCGGTGTCGAGTTCCAGGCTGCCGAGCAGCCAGCGCGCCAGTCGGTCGGTATCAGGATGCATGGGGTCGCAAAGGCAAAAGCTTCATCATACGGGCCAGGCGCGGCAAGGCCAACGACCGATTTCGACTAAGCATATACGCATGATGGCTGCCATTTACCGCTTGCCGCTGTGCTGCTGGAACGTGGGGCAGTCGACTTGCAGCAGCGAGCGGTCTTCCAGGCACACGGCCGACAGTTTCCCGCCCCACACGCAGCCGCTATCGAGCCCGATCAGGTGCGGCCGCAACTGCAGGCCCAGCGCCGACCAGTGGCCGAAGACGATGGTGTTGCCGGCGCTGCGCCGGCCTGGTACGTCGAACCAGGGCAGCAGGCCGGAGCCGGGCGGCGGGCTGCCGCTTTCCTTCATCTTGAAGTCCATCACGCCGTCCGGCGTGCAAAAGCGCAGCCGCGTCATGGCGTTGACGATGCAGCGCAGCCGGTCGGCGCCCTGCAGGTCGTCGCGCCAGGCGGCCGGCTCGTTGCCGTACATGGTGCGCAGGAAGGCCACCCAATCATCGCTGCGCAGCATGCTGGACACCTCCCCGCTCAGGGACAGGGCCTGGGCCGTGCTCCATTGCGGCAGCAAGCCCGCATGCACGAGCACATGGCCGTCGTGTTCCAGTGCCAGTGGTCGCTGGCGCAGCCAGTTGATCAACTCCTCGCGGTCAGGGGCATCGAGGATTTCGGCGAGGGTGTCGGATGCATGCTCGGGCCGGATGCCGTTGGCCACGGCCAGCAAGTGCAAGTCATGGTTGCCCAGGACGCTGTCGGCCAGGCCTTGCCGCGCCAGAGAATAAATGTGGCGCAGGGTGGCCAGCGAGGCCGGGCCGCGATTGATCAAGTCGCCCGCGAACAGCAGGCGGTACGGGCCATCCGCTGCCGCCCGGATCCGTTCGATCAGTTCGACGGTTTGTGCATGGCAGCCTTGCAGATCGCCGATAAAATAAGTTTTCATATATGCCGGGGTGAAGTGGACTACGCGCCTGCATTATAAGCATGCCTGCCCTTTGGCGTTGGATGCATTGCCGGCAGGTGCCCGATTGCGCACATGGCCGGCTGGAAGAAAAAACGCTGCCGATTATGTTGTATGGGGATTTAATTGATCTGCATTTTTCGTTGTCATATATCGGTCATAATCCGCCGGTACGGCTGACGGAATGAATAAGCGCACTACACCAGCCTTGCTGAAATGCAATTTCATCCATGTTTATTCAATTTTCCACGCGCTTCCGGCATATTCTTCATTTAATCTTAATGCGGGGCCGATAAATAAGCCGGAGGCGTGATTCAATTGGCGATAGATTATGCAATGGTGCGCAAATATTTATACAATGTAGTATATTCCACGTGATTTTATTATTTAAATTAATATAAAGGATGTACCAATGGATCTGTCAACAATGACGATGCTGGAATTGCGCAAACTGGACGATAATGTCAAACAGGAATTGGACAGCCGCGAGCGCGAAGACTTGAACAAGGCGCGCGAACAGATCATGGCCATCGCGCAGCAGGCGGGCATTCCGCTGAAACAGCTGATACTCGATGGTTTGCACCCGCGCACGGGCAAAGTCGCGGTACGTTACCGCCATCCTGACAATACCTCTGAACAATGGACAGGCCGCGGCCGCCAGCCGCTGTGGGTCAGGCAGTGGGTGGAATCGGGCAAGTCGATCGATCTGCTGCGCGTATAATTCGGTATACTCTTGGCGCAGTAGCAAGCTGTCAGCCGCGGGCGGCACCTTGCCAGGCACCTTATTTATTCCCTTATTCGTCCCTTACTTATACCGCTCACACCATGCTTCCATTGTCCAGAACGATCTTCAAGGCCTACGATATTCGCGGCATCATCGCTAAAACCCTCGATGCCAGCGTGGCCCACAAGATCGGCCAGGCATTTGGCCAGGCCGCCCTGGCCAAGGGCGAGCAGCGGGCCGTGATCGGCCGCGATGGCCGCCTGTCGGGACCGGAATTGACGGCGGCGCTGGCGCAGGGCCTGCAGGCGGCAGGCGTCGACGTGATCGACCTGGGCGTGGTGGCTACGCCGATGGTTTACTTCGGTACGAATGTGCTCGATACGCGCTCCGGCATCATGGTCACGGGCAGCCACAATCCACCCGACTACAACGGCTTCAAGATGGTGCTGGCCGGCGAAGCGATCCACGGCGAAGCGATCCAGGCGCTGTACCACAGCATCGTCGCGCACGACGGCAGCGCCAGCAGCACGCCAGGCAGCTATGCCACGCACGATATCCGCGCCGCCTACCTCGAACGTATCCTGGGTGACGTCAAGCTGGCGCGCCCGATCAAGATCGCCGTCGATTGCGGCAATGGCGTGGCCGGCGCATTTGCGGGCGACCTGTTCCGCGGCATGGGCTGCGACGTCATCGAACTGTTCTGCGAAGTCGATGGCAACTTCCCGAACCACCATCCGGATCCGGCGCATCCGGAAAACCTGCAAGACCTGATCCGCTGCCTGGCCGAGACGGATGCGGAAATCGGTATCGCCTTCGATGGCGACGGCGACCGCCTGGGCGTGGTCACCAAGGATGGCCAGATCATCTACCCTGACCGCCAGATGATGCTGTTTGCTGCCGACGTGCTGACCCGCCACCCTGGCGCGCAGATTTTGTACGACGTCAAATGCACGCGCCACCTGGCGCCGTGGATCAGCAAGCATGGCGGCGTGCCGCTGATGTACAAGACGGGCCACTCGCTGGTGAAAGCCAAGCTGCGTGAAACGGGTGCACCGCTGGGCGGCGAAATGAGCGGCCATATCTTCTTCAAGGACCGCTGGTACGGTTTCGACGACGGCATGTATTCGGCCGCGCGCCTGCTGGAAATCCTCACGCGCGAAGCGGATCCGTCAAGCCTGCTGAACTCCCTGCCGCAGTCCGACAGCACGCCGGAACTGCACCTGGAACTGAAGGAAGGCGAAAACGTCGCGCTGATGGACATGCTGCGCCGCGACGCCGTCTTCCCTGGCAATGAACAGATCATCACCATCGACGGCTTGCGCGTGGAATACGCGGACGGCTTCGGCCTGGCTCGCTCGTCGAACACGACGCCGGTGATCGTCATGCGCTTCGAGGCGGAAACGCCGGAAGCCCTGGCACGCATCCAGGGTCAGTTCAAGAGCGTGATCCTGGCCGCCAAGCCTGACGCCGTCCTGCCGTTCTGACAGCATGGCCGGTCAACCTGGCGCACAGGCGCCCTTGAAAATCCTGCTGGTGCGGGTGTCTTCGCTGGGCGACGTGCTGCATAACCTGCCGATGGTGGCGGACATCGCCCGCCATTTCCCGAACGCGACCATCGATTGGGTGGTCGAAGAGGGCTACACGAGCCTGGTGCGCCTGAACCCGCGCGTGAATACGATCTTTCCGTTCGCGCTGCGGCGCTGGCGCAAGAGCCTGGGCAAGAAGGAGACGCGCGCGGAAATCGCCGCCTTCTTCCGCAGCCTGCGCCAGACGCGCTACGATTACGTGTTCGATACCCAGGGCTTGCTCAAGACGGGCATCATCATGGGCGCCGCGCGCCTGGCGTCGGGCGGACAGAAGGTTGGCCTGGCCAATGGCAGCGAAGGCTCCGGCTACGAAGGCATCTCGCGCATTTTTCACACGAAAAGCATCCCCCTCGATCCGCGCACGCATGCGGTAGCGCGCGGCCGCCTGGTGGCTGGCGCGGCACTCGGCTACACGGTCGACACGCCTGCCGATTTCGGCTTGCCGGAAGTATCAAGCAGCGAGCCGCGCCCGGACTGGATGGGCGATGCGCCCTACTGCGTGTATTTCCACGGCACGGCGCGCGACGCCAAGAAGTGGGCACCGGAAAACTGGATCGCGCTGGGCCAGGCGCTCGCTCCCATGCCGATTCTGCTGCCCTGGGGGTCGCCCAAGGAAAAGGCGGAAGCCGAACAACTGGCGGCCGGCCTGCCGAACGCGCGCGTGCTGCCAAAGCTGTCGATGGGCGACGCGACCCTGCTGGCGCGCCACGCGGCGCTGGTGGTCGGCGTCGACACGGGCCTGACGCACATCGCCGCCGCCTTTGTGCGCCCGACGGTGGAAATCTATGCCGATTCGCCGCTGTGGAAAACGGAAGGCAACTGGTCGCCGAAAATCATCAACCTGGGCGACAAGGGCGCGCCGCCCGGCGTGCCGGAAGTGCTGGCCGCGGCACGGCGCCTGCTGGCAGACTATCCTCCCGCCTGACTTTAATATTCAATAAACATGCGACTTCTTTATACCCCCGCCTGGTGGCTGGCCTTGCCCCTGGTGCTGGCACGGCTGTGGCTACGCGGCCGCCAGGAACCCGGTTACCGCCAGCACTGGGGCGAGCGCCTGGGCTTTTACGGCCGCCAGCCGGCATCTGCCACGGACACCATCTGGCTGCACGCCGTCTCTGTCGGAGAGACGCGCGCGGCCGAGCCGCTGGTCGATGCGCTGCTGGCCGCCTGGCCCGATTGCCGCATCGTCCTCACGCACATGACGCCGACGGGGCGCGCGACAGGTAAATCCCTGTTCGCCAAGCATGGCGCGCGCCTCGTGCAAAGCTATCTGCCCTACGACACGGGCGCCATGCCGGCCCGTTTCATCCGCCATTTCACGCCGCGTATCTGCATCCTGATGGAGACGGAAGTGTGGCCGAACCTGATCCACCAATGCAATCGCTACAAAGTGCCCGTGGTGCTGGCCAATGCGCGTCTGTCGCAGCGTTCGCTGGGCAAGGCGCAGCGCCTGGGTAAACTGATTGCGGACGCGGCGCGCGGCATCACCCTGGTGGCGGCGCAGACGCAGGACGACGCCGATCGGGTGCGCCAGCTGGGCGTGCGCGACGTGGTCGTCACGGGCAGTATCAAGTTCGACGTCGTCGTGCCCGAGGCGGCACTGGCGACGGGGGCTGCGCTGCGCAGCGCCATCGGCCAGCGTCCCGTGCTGCTGTGCGCCAGCACGCGCGAAGGGGAAGAACAGCTGATCCTCGATGCCTATGCCCGCGCCAGCTTGCCCGCGAATGCGCTGCTAGTGATCGTGCCGCGCCATCCGCAGCGCTTCGACGAGGTGGAAAAATTGATCGCGGCGCAGGGCCTGGCCGTGCAGCGCAGATCCAGCCTGGCGCAGGACGATGCCGTTGCTGCGGGCACGCAAGTGCTGCTGGGCGACTCGATGGGCGAGATGTTTGCGTATTACGCGGCCTGCGATTGCGCTTTCGTCGGCGGCAGCCTGCTGCCGCTGGGCGGACAAAACCTGATCGAGCCGGCGGCCCTGGGCAAGCCCGTGCTGATCGGCCCCCACACCTTCAATTTTGCACTGGTGACCGAGCAGGCGATTGCCGCCGGCGGCGCCGCGCTGGTGGCGGACGCCGATGCGCTGATGGCGCAGGGGGCGGCCTTGCTGCAGGATCCGGCGCGTTTATCTTCCATGGGACAGCGGGCGCTGGCGTTTGCCAACCAGCACCGGGGTGCCACGCCGCGTACTATCGCTGCCATCCAACCTCTGCTGCGATAGTTTAGTGCTGCGGGGTCTTGGCAGGAGTCAACTGATGCAGTGCCAGTTCATGCGTGAGCAACGTGCTGTATTGCTCGTCGTGCACTGTCAACAGCGCGCGCAGCGCTGCTTGTGCGCGCTCTTGTGACAGAAGGTCATGCTGTTGACCATTCGGCTCACCGGTAATGCGGTGAGCATCCCTGATCCAACGCAGCAGTTCATGGTCCAGGTACGTCTGGGGTGGCCCGTGTGGTGCGTGCGCCAGGGCCAGGTGCGCGATGGTCGCGAGCCATTGCCACTTGCTGCCGGAAGCGTAGCGTAGTAGCAGATAATGCTCCCCCCTCGCTTCCAGCAAGGGGCGCAGTGTGGCGAAGGGAATGAACGCACCCTGACGCGATACCATTTGGCAGGCAAATTTCTGCATGCCTGGCGCTACGTCGCCTGCAGCTTGCAGGGCGATCGCGTCTTTATCGGATGGCGCCGCCTTGAGCCAGGCGTTGTAGGCAGCCAGGCGCACGGATGGCAGCTTTGACTGCGTAAAGGCACGAATCAGCTCAAGATCTTCTGGCGCGCGCAGGCTGCCCAGCGACAGCAGGCTGACACGAATGGCCTGCGTGTTCGATGCCGGATTGGCCAGAATGGCGCGGTAGCTGATGCGTACATCCTCTCCCATTGTTTGAAGGCAGGCGACGGCCAGGTAGCGTACCGACGCTTGGGCATCCAACAGGCTTGCCAACGCCAGCGCGCGCATGTCCTGGCCGCCAGGCGCTTGCGTCAGCGACAATAACGCACTGGTACGTATCCGGCCGAAAGGCGACAACATCGCCTTGAGGTATAGCGCCGTTTGTACGTCGGGTGCGGTGCTGGCGCACAGCCTTAGTGCTTGCGTTGCCAGCACCGTATCTCCGCGCGTGGCAAGCGCCATACCGATGTATTGTGCTCGGTCGCCCAGGCCGTACTGGTGCAGCATGTAGAAGCAGCTCCTGGCGACGTGGACGTTCTTGCCACAGACGCCATCGAGCAAGTCTTGCACGCTCAGCAGTTCAAGTACGGTGCGTTCAAAGTGCTGCAGCCAGTCCGCATGGTCGCTCCTGCTCATTTCACGCAGGCGCAGAACGTTCGGTAGTATCTGCAATAACTGGGGGACTGGCGCCAGTGGCAATAGGCGCTGCATGGTGACACGCGCTGCATGGCGCACGGCAGGCACCCAGTCATTGAGGCGCACGATGACCAAGGGCAGCATGTCTGTCCTGTCCAGAGCGGCACAGCGTTCCAGCGCGGCCTGTCGTTCATAGCCGGAATAATGGTTCAGTTCATCTTCCAGCGAGGGCTGGTCACTGGGCGCTGCGGGCAATGACTGGCTTGCTGGCGCGGTGGCCGCCCTGGCGCCAAACAGCATCTTGAAAATATTCATGGACGAAATGGGCAGGATGGAGCATCCAGTATCCCATGCCTACGGCGCAGGCGGTCGTGCCGTCTTATTGGAACAAGACGGGCAACTCCTGCGAACGCTTTCTGAGCGCCTGCTTGGCCCCATCGTAATCGGGATAAATCGATTCCACGGTGGCCCAGAAGCGGGGGCTGTGGTTCATTTCCAGCAGGTGCGACAGCTCGTGCGCCACCACGTAGTCGATCAGCGGCAGGGCGAAGTGGATCAAACGCCAGTTCAGGCGGATCTTGCGCTCGATGGTGCAACTGCCCCAGCGCGTGCCGGCTGACGACAGCGACAGCGAGTCGTACTGCACGCCCAGCTTGTCCGCATATACGTCCAGGCGCGCCTCGAACAGCTGGCGCGCTTCGTGCTGGAACCAGCCCTTCACTTTTTCCTTCAATTGCTGCTCGCTGCCCGTGGGCGTGACCCATACGTGCAGTTCATTCGTCTCGCGCTGGAAGCTGGCGCGGTGGCGCGGCGCCTGGTGCAATCGCAAGGTGATCTCGCCGCCGAGGTAGGGCAGCACGGCGCCGTCGACCCAGGCCACGGGCGGGCGCTGCTGGCGCTGTACCTTGCGCTCGCCCCGTTCCAGCAGTTTCGAAACGATCCAGCTTTGCTTGGCGCGGATGGCGTTGTCGATCTCGGCCAGGGTGACGCGTTTGGGGGCCGTGACGCGCAAGCCGTTATCGTCGATCATGAAGCCGATGGAACGGCGCGTGGAGCGGCGCAGCGCGAATTCGACGAGGTGGCTGCCCAGCTGCAGCTGGCGCAGTGGCGGACCATCGGCGGTGCGTGGCGGGGAAGGCAGGGCAGGGCGAACGATGGGCGGCGCGGGCGCCACTACCGGTGGCGCCACGGGCGGCGCTGGCGGTGCCGTGGGGCGCACCGCCGGGGGCGTGCTGGTCGAGACGTCATGCGCGAACAAATCCAGTTGCTGGTCGCCGACCTTGATGGTCTTCATCTGCTGGCGCAGTGTCGGCTCCTGGATGACCGCGCTGATGCCGTCTAGCCAGCGTTGTAGGCGTGAGGCGAAATGACGCGCATTTCTGATTCTATCCAATTTTCCACCTGTTGCATCATGCTGTCCGGGGTTTGCCCTTCCGGCGAAATCGGTTTGCCTATCGAGACGGTGATCAGCCCCGGGCGTTTGAGGAATGACTGCTTGGGCCAGCACTCGCCTGAATTGTGCGCAATCGGCACCACCACGGCGCCCGTGGCAATGGCCAGACGCGTGCCGCCGCTCTTGTACTTGCCCGCCTGGCCCACGGGAATGCGGGTCCCTTCAGGGAACATGATAATCCATTGGCCATCAGCCAGGCGGCGCTTGCCATGTGCGACGACGCTCTTGAACGCATGCTTGCCCTGCTTGCGGTCGATGGGGATCATGCGCAGCAGCGCCATGGCCCAGCCGAAGAAGGGGATGTACAAAATCTCCTTCTTGAATACATACACGAGCGGACGTGGCAGGCTGGGAAGCAAGAAGATGGTTTCCCATGCCGACTGGTGCTTCGACAGCACGATGGCCGGCGCGTCGGGGAAATTCTCGGCGCCCTTGACTTCATAGCGGATGCCGCAAATGACCTTGGCGCACCACAGGATAAACACGTTCCAGCGCGAGGTGACCCAATAACGCTTGTTGTAGCTCAATGGCGCGGCAAAAAAGCACACGCAGGCCCAGACGATAGTGGCCACGATCATGATGATCATGAACAGCAGGGATCGCAGGAACAGGGAAATATTACGCAATGCGGTTCTCCGAAGATTAGATACTGAATGCCACGGTGGGCGCTGGTGCCGCTGGCGCCTTGAGCAGGTGGCTGACCACGGCGGCCAGGTCGGGGAAGACCTGGGTACCCGGCGGCAGGCCACCCGTCTCGTTGGTTTTTTCGCCCTTGCCCGTCAATACCAGGTAGGGCACGCAGCCGCTGATGAAACCGGCCTGCAGGTCGCGCAGCGAATCGCCAACAGTCGGCACGCCTTTCAGGCTGGTGTTGTAGCGCTGCGAAATTTCATGGAACATGCCCGGTTTCGGCTTGCGGCAGTCGCAATTATCCGCGCCCGCATGCGGGCAAAAGAAGATGGCGTCGATATCGGCGCCCACCTGCTGCGCCAGCGTGTGCATCTTCTGGTGGATCGCGTTCAGCACCGTCATGTCGAAGTATTCGCGTGCGATGCCCGACTGGTTCGAGGCGATGACGACGCGATAGCCGGCCTGGTTCAGGCGGGCGATCGCTTCGAGCGAGCCGGGGATCGGCAGCCATTCGGCCGGCGACTTGATGAAGTCCGGCGAGTCATGATTAATGACGCCGTCGCGGTCGAGAATAATCAGTTTCAGCGCCGGAGTACCCATTATGCCGCCAGCTTGGAAATGTCGGCCACGCGGTTCATCATGCCGTGCAGGGACGACAGCAAGGCCAGGCGGTTGTTGCGCAAGGCGACATCCTCGGCCATCACCATCACGTCATTGAAGAAGCCATCGACGTCGTCGCGCAGCTGCGCCAGGGTTTGCAGGGTGCTGGTGAAGTCGCCCTTGGCAAAGGCCGCGTCGACTTCCGGCTGCACGCGCGAGACGGCGGCGGCCAGTTTTTTCTCCGCTTCGTCCTGCAGCAGCGCCACGTTGACGCCGCCGGCGGCGACCTGGCTCACGGCTTCCTCGTTCTTTTTCAGGATGTTCGTGATGCGCTTGTTGGCAGCTGCCAGCGAGGCGCTTTCCGGCAAGGCGGCAAACGCCTGCACGGCTTCCAGGCGCTGCACGATGTCGTCCAGGCGGTCCGGATTCTGTGCCACGACGGCTTCGATTTCATTCGGCGAGAAACCGCGCTCGCGCAGGATGCCGCGCAGGCGGTCCAGCATGAAGGTGGTGACATCCGCCACCGGGTCCTTGAAGCCGGGCACCGATGCGAACTGCGCGGCCGCATCCGCCAGCAAGCCCTGGATCGACAATGGCAGGCGTTTTTCCAGCAGCATGCGCAGCACGCCCAGCGCGTGGCGGCGCAGCGCGAACGGATCTTTGTCGCCCGTTGGCGCCAGGCCGATGGCCCAGATGCCGACCAGGGTTTCGAGCTTGTCGGCCAGGGCCACGGCGGTGCCGGTGGCGGTCGACGGCAGGCTGTCGCCGGCAAAGCGCGGCTGGTAGTGTTCGGAGGCGGCCAGCGCCACTTCTTCCGCTTCGCCGTCATGGCGCGCGTAATACGTGCCCATGATGCCTTGCAGTTCGGGGAATTCGCCCACCATGTCGGTCAGCAAATCGGCCTTGGCCAGCAGTGCGCCGCGTTCGGCCAGGGTCACCTCATATTGCAGCTTGGCGGCGATGGCGCCGGCCAGCGATTTGACGCGCTCTGTGCGGGCAGCCTGCGTACCCAGCTTGTTGTGGTAGACGACGTTGGCCAGCAGCGGCAGACGCGATGCCAGGGTTTTCTTCTTGTCCTGCTCGAAGAAGAACTTGGCGTCGGACAGGCGCGGGCGCACGACGCGCTCGTTGCCGCCGATGATGTGCTCGGGCGTGTCCGTCTCGATGTTCGAGACGATCAGGAAGCGCGAGCGCAGCTTGCCTTCGCTGTCCGTCAGCGCAAAATATTTCTGGTTCGTTTGCATGGTGAGGATCAGGCATTCCTGCGGCACGGCCAGGAATTCCTCCTCGAAGTGGCATTCATACACGACCGGCCATTCGACCAGGGCCGTGACTTCGTCGAGCAGCGCTTCGGGCATCAGCACCTGGTCGGCGCCGGCCTTGTCCAGCAACTGGGCGCGGATGCGTTCCTTGCGTTCCTCGTTGCTGGCGATGACGCTGGCGTTGAGGATCAGCGAGGGCGCATAGTTTTCCGCGTGCGCGATGGTGATCGGTTCGCCATCGGTGAGGAAACGGTGGCCCAGGGTGGTGCGGCCGGCCGTCAAGCCCAGCAGGGTCAGGGGCAGGATATTGATGCCGTGCAGGGCGATCAGGCTGTGGGCTGGACGCACGAATTGCACGGTGGTGCCGTCCGGGCGCTGATAGCTCATCAGCTTTGGTATCGGCAGCTTGGCGGCCGACTCGGTCAAGGCCGCTTGCGCGCCGGCGGCGAGCTGGCTGCCTGGCGCCGTGTACGTATAGAAGAAGCTTTCAGCCTTGCCGTCGACGGCGCGTTCCAGCTCGGCCACCGTCAGGTCGGGGAAGCCCAGCGCGGCCAGTTTCTTGGCCAGCGGCGGCGTGCCGTTGCCGTTCGCATCCAGCGCGACGGAGACGGGCAAGACTTTTTCGCGGATCGATTTATCGGGTGAGACTTCGCGCACGTTGGTGATGGAGACGGCCAGGCGGCGCGGCGAGGCGTAGCTGGTGGCGACGCTGTCGGCTTCGAGGAAGTCGCGCGCTTTCAGACCGTTGACGATGCCGGCCGTGAAGGCGGCGCCCAGTTTGGCCAGCGCTTTCGGCGGCAGTTCTTCGGTCAGCAGTTCGATGAGCAGTGTTTGGTTCATGGTGTTCTTGTCTGGTACGGCGGTGTATGAGCTAGGCGATCAAGCGGCGGCGGGTTGGTCTGCGGCGGGCAGCATCGGAAAACCGAGGCGCTCGCGCGAGTCGTAATACGCTTGCGCCACCAGGCGCGACAGGGTGCGTACGCGGCCGATGTAGGCGGCGCGTTCCGTCACCGAGATGGCGCCGCGCGCATCGAGCATATTGAAGCTGTGCGACGCTTTCATGATTTTCTCGTAGGCGGGCAGGGTCAGTTGCAGCTCGATCAAACGCTTCGCTTCCGCTTCGTAGTTGCCGAACTGTTCGAACAGCAGGTCCGTATTCGCGTGCTCGAAGTTGTAGGTCGATTGCTCCACTTCGTTCTGGTGGAAGACGTCGCCGTAGGTCAGTTTTTTCGTAGTGCCGTTCTCTTCCCACTCCGTCCATACCAAGTCATACACGTTTTCCACGCCTTGCAGATACATGGCCAGGCGTTCGATGCCGTAGGTGATCTCGCCCAGCACGGGCTTGCAATCGAGGCCGCCTACTTGCTGGAAGTAGGTGAATTGCGTCACTTCCATGCCGTTCAGCCAGACTTCCCAGCCCAGGCCCCAGGCGCCCAGTGTCGGGCTTTCCCAGTCGTCTTCGACGAAGCGCACGTCATTCTGTTTCAAGTCCAGGCCCAGCGCGGCCAGCGAACCCAGATACAGGTCGAGGATGTTTTCCGGCGCTGGCTTCAACACCACCTGGTACTGGTAGTAATGCTGCATGCGGTTCGGGTTTTCGCCATAGCGGCCATCTTTCGGACGGCGCGAAGGCTGCACATACGCTGCGCGCCAAGGTTCCGGGCCGATCGCGCGCAGGAAGGTGCCGGTGTGGAAGGTGCCGGCGCCGACTTCCATGTCGTAAGGCTGGAGCAGGGCGCAACCTTGCTTGTCCCAATAGGTTTGCAAGGTCAGAATAATTTGTTGAAATGTGAGCATCGTATGAGTTCGCCGCGCGGGAGGCTGCGCTTTGTTAAGGTTTGCTTGAAGCCCGGACGCATGCTTGGCAGCGCGTCCGGGCCGGGGTTTTGCTAATTTTAGCGGTTTTTACGGGCCCACTGTGACTCTTCGGGCAATATCGGCCGCTTATTGCTGCGCGGCGCGGCCGCGGCGGGCGGCGCGCGACAGCAGGAAGGCCGTCAGCAGGGCCAGCGCGGCCAGGGCCAGCACCAGTTTATTGCCGTACAGAATGTATGGCGTCATGCCGCCCATGCCTTGCACCTTGGCCGCCAGGGTGGCTTGCTGTTCCGGCGGCAGCAGGCTTTGCACGACGCCCTTGCCGTCGATGACGGCGGTGGCGCCCGTGTTCGTCGAGCGCAGCATCGGGCGGCCCGTTTCCAGGCTGCGCATCTGCGAAATCTGCAGATGCTGCGGGATGGCGATCGAGTCGCCGAACCAGGCCAGGTTCGAGATATTGAGCAGCACGGACGCCGACTGCTTGCCATTGCGGTGGGCGCTGGCCAGCTGGCCGGCGATTTCCTCGCCAAACAAGTCTTCGTAGCAGATATTCGGCAGCACCAGCTGATCGCGTACCTGCAGCGGCGCCTGGACGTCGGCGCCGCGGCCCATGTCGCCCAGCGGGATGGCCATCATGGCGACAAACCAGTGCAGGCCGGGCGGCACGAATTCGCCGAACGGCACCAGATGATGCTTGCGGTACTGGTAGTACGGTCCCGGCGCGCCGTTGGGCGTGATCCCCACGGCCGCATTGTAGAAGCGCTGCTGTTCGTCGAGCACGGGCATGCCGACCAGGATCGTGCTGCCCGTCTGCTGTGCATAGGTGCCCAGGCTATCCAGATAGCCGGGCGGCAGCTGGTGCGGCAGCACGGTGACGGCCGTTTCCGGCGTGGCGATCAGGTCGGCCGGCGTGCTGGTGATGGCGCTCTGGTACATCTGCAGGGCGCCCAGCACGAAGCCGGGGTCGAATTTCTGCTGCTGCGGCACGTTCCCTTGCAGCAGGCGCACGGTGATCGGGCGTCCGACAGGGTGGGTCCAGTTCACGTACTGCAAGCCGAAGCCGGCCGCGTACAGCGCGATGACGCCGCCCAGCGCGCTCCAGCGCGTGCGGTGCGTGAGCAAGAGCAGGGCGCCGGCGGACAGGGCCGCCAGCCAGCCCAGGCCATACGCGCCGACGATGGGGGCAAAGCCGCCCAGCGGGCTGGTATTGTGGGCGTAGCCGGTGGCCAGCCACGGGAAGCCCGTAAACAGCCAGCCGCGCGTCCATTCGAACAGGGTCCACGTGGCGGGCAGCACCAGCAAGGTCATGGCGGGCAGGGACAGCACCCAGCGCTGGCGCAGCCAGGCGGCCGCGCCCATGGCCAGGGCCACGTAAATGGCCATCAAGAGGGCCAGCAAGGCCACGGCGATGGCGGCGATCGGTGCGGCCATGTCGCCATAGCGGTGCATGGAGATGTACAGCCAGTGCGTGCCGGCCGCGCACCAGCCGAAGCCGTAGGCCCAGCCGATCAGCGCGCCGGCCTTGACGTTCGATGCGCGCAGCACCTGGTAGAACAGCACGCCCAGGCTGAGAATTTGCAGGGGCCAGTAACCGAAAGGGGCGAACGCCAGCACCGCGACGGCGCCGGCGATGGCGGCAGTCAGCATGCGCGCCCACGTGCTGCGGGGCGGTTTGGCGGGGGCGTTGGGGTCGGCGCGTCTGAAACGCATTTACAGCACGCGCATGTCAGAGTTCCAGTTCCGGCACGTTGGGCAGGCGCTCGACGAGCAGCACGTGCACCTGGCGCGCATCGGCGCGCAGCACCTCGAAACGCAGATTGCCGAGGTCGAAAATATCGCCCTTGTGCGCCATGCGGCCCAGGTACTTCGACACGAGGCCGCCGATGGTGTCGACGTCGTCGTCGACCAGGTGGCTGCCCACTTCTTCGTTGAACTGTTCGATCTCGGTCAGCGCCTTGACACGCCAGCGGGGGCCGAACTGGCCTTCCTTGAGCGAGAGGATATTGTCTTCGGCTTCGTCGAAGTCGTATTCATCCTCGATATCGCCGACGATCTGTTCCAGCACGTCTTCGATGGTGATCAGGCCGGCGACGCCGCTGTATTCATCGACGACGATGGCCATGTGATTGTGGTTGGCGCGGAAATCGCGCAGCAGCACATTCAGGCGTTTCGATTCGGGGATGAAGATGGCGGGGCGCAGCATGTCGCGGACGTCGAAAGTTTCTTCTGCGTAATAACGCAGCAAGTCTTTCGCCAGCAGGATGCCGATGACCTTGTCGCGCTCGCCTTCGATCGCGGGGAAGCGCGAGTGGGCGGTGGACAGGACTTCCGGCATCCATTCCTCGATCGGCTTGCTGATGTCGATGACATCCATTTGCGAACGGGGAATCATGATGTCGCGCGCGCAGAGATCCGATACCTGGAACACGCCTTCGATCATCGACAGGGCGTCGGCGTCGATCAGCTTGCGTTCATGCGCATCGTGTAGAACTTCGAGCAATTCTGCACGGTTCTCTGGCTCGGGGGAAATGAGTGCGGTCAGGCGTTCAAACAGTGACCGGTGGGGCTTGACGTCAGTTCTGACGCCACTAGGGTGCTCGGGCATAGGAGGCGTGAGCCGTTGTTGCGAAGGGATATAGGATACACCAAAAGTGGGGCAATACCGGATTTCCCCGCTTTTGATGCAAATTTAATACGTTGAAGTGCGCCGTTGCGCGATCTTTTACGCCGCTTCCGGGCCCAGCACACGCGCGCGCAAGGCCGCCACGTCGGCCTGCCAGTCGGCGAAATGCTCGCTGTCCTGCCACAGCTGGCGCAGCTCCGACGACTCGGCCGTGATGCGCTCGAAGGCCAGGCGCGCTTTTTCCAGCAGCGGCGGCGTGACTTTCTTTTTGCAGGCGGTCACCCATTCGTCCACTTCCGCGGTGGCCGGGTCGTCCGCGCCGTCGCCAGGCTGGCCCTGCAGGCGCGCGATCACTTCCAGCGCGGCCAGCGCTTCGGCGGCGAACGGCGCTTCCAGTTCCGCTTCCTGGCTGTCGATGACGTTGTCGAGCGTCGTCTCGACCAGTTCCAGGGTTTTATATTCGTGCAAATCCTGCGCCCAATCCATGGCGTAGTCGTTGCCAAAGGCGTCGGTGGCCCAAGTGCCCATGGTCTTACTCCTTGTACGGGTCGGTAATGCCGAGCTTGGCGAGGATTTCCGTTTCCAGGCCCTCCATCTCGGCCGCTTCCTCGTCATCCATGTGGTCGTAGCCTTGCGCATGCAGCACGCCATGCACGATCAAATGGGCCGTGTGCTCTTCCACGCTCTTCTTCTGTTCCGCAGCTTCCTTTTCCAGCACGTCCGTGCACAGGATGATGTCGGCGCGCGTCGGCTCATCGTCGCCCAGTTCTTCGCCTTCGTTGTAGGCAAACGTCAGCACGTTGGTGGCGTAGTCCTTTTCGCGGTAGTCGCGGTTCAGGGTGCGGCCTTCCTCGGCATCGACGAAGCGGATCGTGAATTCGGCTGGCGCGAACAGGGCCGCCTTGACCCAGCGGCGCACTTTCGGGCGCGTGATCAGGGTTTCCAGGCGGGCATCCGGGTATTGCACGGACAAGGACAGTTTATTTTTTTCGGACATTTTTGGCGGCAGCTGGTTTCAATAAGGAGGGTAACTGGGCGGCGTCGGCACTGGCCGCCTGCGCCGTTTCATAGGCGTCGACGATGCGCGCCACCAGCGGATGGCGCACCACGTCGGTGCTGTTAAATTGCGTGAAGCCGATGCCGCGCACGTCCTTCAGCACATGCACGGCGTCGATCAAGCCGCTCGTCTGGCTTTTGTGCAGGTCGACTTGCGTCACGTCGCCCGTCACCACGGCCTTGCTGCCGAAGCCGATGCGCGTCAAGAACATCTTCATCTGTTCGACGGTGGTGTTCTGCGCCTCGTCGAGGATGACAAACGCGTGGTTCAAGGTGCGTCCGCGCATGTAGGCCAGCGGGGCGATCTCGATCACCTGTTTCTCGAACAGCTTCTGCGTGCGGTCAAAGCCGAGCAAATCGTACAGCGCGTCGTACAGGGGACGCAGATACGGGTCGACCTTTTGCGCCAGGTCGCCCGGCAAAAAGCCCAGGCGCTCGCCCGCTTCGACGGCAGGGCGCGTCAAAATGATGCGCTTGACGGCATCGCGTTCGAGCGCGTCGACGGCGCAGGCGACGGCGAGATAGGTCTTGCCCGTGCCAGCCGGGCCGACGCCAAAGCTGATGTCGTGTTCGAGGATGTCGCGCAAATAGGCGATCTGGTGCGGCGTGCGGCCGCGCAGGTCGGAGCGTCGCGTTTTCAGCACGGGGCTGGCGATGTCCGGCTCGACGAAGGTGCTGGCGGGCGCGTTGGCGTGGTGTTCCGACGCGGCGGACAGGCCCGCGCGCTGTTCCACCAGGGCCAGCTGCACTTCTTCCAGCGGCACGACCTTGTTGGCGATGGCGTAGAACTGCTCGAGGATTTCCACGGCGCGTTCGGCATTGCTGCCGCCGACGATGAATTTCTCGCCGCGGCGGAAGATCGTCACGTCGAGGGCGGCGGAAATCTGGCGCAGGTTTTCATCGAGCGGTCCGCACAGGTGCGCCAGGCGCGTGTTGTCGAGCGGCTCGGGGATGAAGTAATGCGGCTGTATCGGGGCTTTGGTTTTCAACTGGCTCTTTTCAATGCGGGTGCGCTGGCGACGAGTTCGCCGCGCAGGGTGTAGGAATGGCTTTCGGTGATGCGCACGTCGACCAGCTGGCCGATCAATTGCAAACCGTCCGGGCCGGCGTCGAAATTGACTACGCGGTTGTTCTCCGTGCGGCCTTGCAGCTCACTGTCATCGGTGTCCTTCTTCGAACGGCCTTCGACGAGGATGGTTTGTACCGTGCCCACCATGGCCAGGCTGTATTTGCGCGTGTTGGCGTCGATGGCCGCCTGCAGCTGCTGCAGCCGGGCCAGTTTCACCTCGTGCGGCGTGTCGTCTTCCAGGCTGGCGGCCGGCGTGCCGGGGCGCTTGCTGAAGATGAAGCTGTAGCTGTTGTCAAAGCCCACGTCCGCGATCAGCTTCATCATGGCGTCGAAGTCGGCCTGGGTCTCGCCAGGAAATCCCACGATGAAGTCGGATGAAATGGCCATGTTCGGGCGCACGGCGCGGATGCGGCGGATGATGGACTTGTATTCGAGGCCCGTGTAGCCGCGCTTCATGGCGCCGAGGATCTTGTCGGAGCCGTGCTGCGCCGGCAGATATAAATGGTCGACCAGTTGCGGGATCTTCGCGTAGGCGTCGATCAGGCGCTGCGTGAATTCCTTCGGGTGGCTGGTGACGAAGCGCATGCGCTCGATGCCGGGGATATCGGCCACGTATTCGAGCAGCAGGGCGAAGTCGGCGATCTCGCCGCCTTCCATCGCGCCCCGGTAGGCGTTCACGTTCTGGCCCAGCAGGGTGATTTCCTTGACGCCCTGGGCGGCCAGGCCCGCCACTTCCGTCAGCACGTCCTCGAAGCGGCGCGACACTTCCTCGCCGCGCGTGTAGGGCACGACGCAGTAGCTGCAGTATTTGCTGCAGCCTTCCATGATGGAGACGAACGCCGAAGCGCCTTCCACCTTGGCCGGCGGCATGTGGTCGAACTTTTCGATTTCCGGGAAGCTGATGTCCACTTGCGCATCGCCGCTGGCGCGGCGCAGTTCGATCATCTGCGGCAGGCGATGCAGGGTTTGCGGTCCGAAGACCATGTCGACATACGGCGCGCGCTTGACGATGGCGTCGCCTTCCTGCGACGCCACACAGCCGCCCACGCCGATCAACAGGTGCGGCTTGGCCAGTTTCAGCTCGCGCAGGCGGCCCAGGTCGGAAAACACTTTTTCCTGCGCCTTTTCGCGCACGGAGCAGGTGTTGAGCAGGATCACATCGGCGTCTTCCGGCGTGTCGGTGCGCACCAGGCCGTCGGAGGCGCCCAGCACGTCGGCCATCTTGTCCGAGTCGTACTCGTTCATCTGGCAGCCGAAGGTTTTAATGAATACTTTTTTCTGCATGGAGTCGGGCGCTTATCGGTAAATGTGGCGGCAAACAGGATGGGTGAGCAGGATGCTGCAGCGCAGGGGGCCGCTCAGGGCGGAGCGCGGTGGATGACCGGCCGGGCGCCTCTGGCTGCCCGGTGGCAGGCTCGCTGCAAGTTCAGGTCATAGTTTAGCGTAAATCGCCGGCACGGGCCATGTCGTGCTGATCTTGCCGACAAGATTGCCGCCAGCATATTGCGCCATTTATTGCGATGCTCAAAAGCATTTATTTCTGTACGGCACCATTGATTTGTAACAAGTTGCTGCAAAGCCTTGTGTGCGCCCGCTGGCATCCTAATGTGTTGAAATAGCATCGTTGCCAAGCCAACCAGCAGCTTGATTGATATTTAACAATCAGGAAGTTTGCGCGAGGCGCAGATGCCGCGTGTTTGGGTTAGTATATTGTCTTATATGCAATTCATTTTGATGGGTTGCAGTGCTTTTACTTACGCGGCAAGTTGCGTATGTTGGCTGGGCGTGGCTGTGCGAGTCCTGTGCGGGCAGTGCGATAAGGAAAGGGCGGGGGAGGGCAGAGTCCGATGGAAAGACGTTTATTTAAACACTCTAAGCCAGCCTTAAGTTCGTATCGGCATTATTTTCTACATTCACCAGACGAGGAAAAATCATGGCACATCATGCATTAGCATCGCAAGAGAGTTACAACCCGAACCACCTGCTGGATATTCTGCTGAGCAAGATGCAGCTGAAGAACGATGCAGCCCTGTCGCGTCTGCTTGAAGTGGCGCCACCGGTCATCAGCAAGATCCGCCACCACCGCTTGCCGGTTGGCGCCTCGCTGCTGATCCGCATGCACGAAGTGACGGGCATGAGCATCCGTGACCTGCGTGACTTGATGGGCGACCGCCGCACCAAGTATCGTCTGTCCGACGCCCAGGGCCGTCCAAAAGCGGAAGACCGCGGCGATGCGCAAGAATCGAATTACGCGCACTGATGTGGCGGTTGTACGCTGACCGTGCCGCTTGCGTAGCTGCTGGCGGCAACAGGCTGGCGTGGACCGGGCAGCATGGACGTACCGTCATACCCCTAACGGCTTTCGCTTCGCAGCGAGAGCCGTTTGCGTTTGCGGCTTTATTTAGCTCAGCAGTGCCGAAGTGATTTCGTCGTAGCGCAGCTCCGTTTCGCGGAACAGCTGCAGATACGCGTCTTCGCCCAGGCCCAGCGCATCCCAGGCCACCGGCGAGACGCGCGGCACCATGTCGTCGCCCGCCTGCGCCAGGTCGAGCGCGCAAACAATCGCGTTGGCCACGTGGATCAGCGATGCGAGAAAGCCTGCCCCCGGTGCTTCCGGCTGCAGATAGTTGCCCAGCGCCAGGCGCATGGTGTCGGAAAAATTCCAGTGTTCGGCCAGGGCCACGCCCGCCTGCACGTGGTCCACGCCCAGCACGGCCTGTTCCGCTTCGAGCAGGCTGCAATCGTGCGCGGCCTGGTGCGCGATGACTTGCGCGTAGTGGGCGGGAAAGCTGCTGACCAGCACCAGGCGGCCGATGTTGTGCAGCAAGCCGGCCGTGAACGCGTAATCCTGGTTGAAGCGGATCTGCCGCGCCAGCACCTTGGCGCAAGCGGCCGTCGCTACCGAATGGCGCCAGAAGGCCTTGTCGTCGAAACCGGGGCAGAGACCTTCCGGGAAGCAACCGGTGATGGCGGCCGACGTGATCAGGCTGCGCGTCGTCTGGAAGCCCAGGTACGTGATCGCCTGCTGGATGGTGGTGGCCTTCACTTGCAAGCCATAGTGGGATGAATTGGCCAGGCGCAGGGTTTTCGCCGTCAGCGCCTGGTCGTACGACACTTTTTTGGCCAGCACGGAAATATCGACATCTTCCTGGTCTATGCTGTTGAGCAACTCCATGACGACGGCGGGCAGCGAAGGCAGGTCATCGAGGTGGGCGACGATATCGTCGAGCGTCAGATGGGTGCTCATGCGGCCTCTCCCGTGCCCAGGCGGTAAGCCGTGACATAGCTGCGCAGCAAGGTGGTGGCCGCGTCCAGGGGATCGTCGGGATCATGCTTGCGGAACAGGTAAGCCAGCCGTTCGCTGTCGGCCGCCTGCTGTGCGGCGATTTCTTCGGGCGAAGGGGGCGGCGCCTGGATCGGCAACATGTCGATGTTGTGGCGGGGCATCAGGGCCAGCATGTTTTCCGTCAATACCGCCCCTTGCGGCAACAGCACTTGTCCATGCGCATCGAGCAAGACATCCGACAAGATCATGCCAGGACGAACTTGTTCCAGGGGTAGATGTTGATGCGTGACCGCCATGACGACTCCTTAGATGATTGCGGGATATTACCATTGCCATGACGCAATGTCTCAACCTGCGTCAAAGTCCCTATCGAAAGTGGGAATACTGTAAATCTTGCCAATAAGCATGTCATACCGTACATTTGATTCAGGCCCTTGCATTGCCGACGTATCAGCGCCCGCGCCGCGGGCCGGCGGCTGGCCTGGCCCGGGGAGTGTTGATTGATGGTGAGTATCCAAGTCCGGCTGACCCTGCTTTTTGTCGTGATCGTCACCTTGGTGCTGGGCATTTCCGGCAGCTATACACAATATACATTGAGCAAGGAACTCGAATCGGGCAGCGCGCGCCTGCGCAGCGGTGTGCTCACGCGCTTGCAGACGAGCTTGCCTTCGGCCCTGTGGGACCTCGACAAATCCAAGGTCGACAGCATCGTCGCGGCCGAAATGCTGCCGCCGGAACTGGTCGGCATCCGCGTCTACGACGCGTCCGTCGGCCTGTTCGCCGGCGAAGTGCGCGACGCGGGCGGCACCCTGGTGCCTTTGAGCGCCGACGTGGCCATGGGCGGCACGCCCGTCGAGGCGCCGCTGGTGTTCCGCGACGCCGTGGCGGCGGCCACGGGCGGCAAGCCGGTGATCGTCGGCAAGGTCATCGTCAATTTCAGCCGCGCGCAGATCGATGCGGCCCTGCACGCCGAAGTGCGGCGCAAGGTACTGGAAGTGTTGCTGCTTGACATCATCCTCGTGGGCGCCCTGGCGCTGAGCCTGCGCATCGTCTTCGAACCGCTGAAACAGTTGCGCGACGGCTTGTTCGACCTGGCCACGCGCGGCAGCGATGAGGTCGAAGAGCTGCCGGAAAACCGGCGCGACGAACTGGGCGACGTGATCCGCGGCTTCAATGCCGTGCAGCGCAAGCTCAAGTCCATCATCGAGGGCAGCCGCGAGGCGGAAGACATGGCGCGCCGCTCGCAGCAGGCGACGGCGCAGGCCATGGACGAGCTGCGCCGGGCGCAGGAATCGCTGCTGCAATCGGAACGCCTGGCCTCGCTGGGCAGCCTGGTGGCCGGCGTGGCGCACGAAATCAATACCCCTGTCGGCATCGCGCTGACCAGCGCCTCGGTGCTGAAGGAAGCCACCGATGACATCAGCGCGGCCGTGGCCGGCGGCAGCGTGAAGAAGACCGACATCGTGCGCTACCTGGAAACGGCCGGTGAAAGCGCGCGGCTGATCATGAACAATGCCTACCGCGCCGCGCACCTGATCCACAGCTTCAAGCAGATCGCCGTCGACCAGGTCAGCGAGGCGCGCCGTTTGTTCGAATTGCGCGACTATATCGGCGAGGTGATTTCGAGCCTGCAGCCGACCCTGAAAAAGACGCGCATCAGCATCGATATCGATTGCCCGGCTGACATCATGCTCGACAGCTATCCGGGCGCGCTGGCACAGGTGCTGACCAACCTGGTGTTGAACTGCGTCGAGCACGCCTTCGATGCGGACACGGCCGGCAACATTCATATCGGCGTGCGCCGCGATGGCGACGCGATCGCCATGCAGGTGCGCGACAACGGCCGCGGCATCGCGCCCGACATGCTCGACCGCGTGTTCGACCCGTTTGTCACCACGCGGCGCGGGCAGGGCGGCACGGGACTGGGCTTGAATATCGTGTTCAACTTGATCGCCAAGCAGTTTGGCGGCACCATCACGGTCAGCAGCACCCTGGGGCAGGGTGCGACGTTCCTGCTGCGCCTGCCCACGGTGACGCCGTTGCCGGAAAGCACCAGCAGCCAGGCATAGGCAAGGAGACAACATGGCACAGATAGAAAACAGTCAGCAAGTGGCGCTGTTGCGCGGGATTAATGTGGGCCGCGCCAAGCGCGTGGCCATGGCCGACTTGCGCAAGCTGCTGGGCGACCTGGGTTTTGCGCAGGTGCGCACGGTCCTCAACAGCGGCAACGTCGTGTATGACGGTGGCAAGGTAGCACCGGCCGAGGCCGCTGCCCGCATCGAGGAAGCGCTGGTGCTGAAACTGGGCGTGGCGGCCAGAGTGACGGTATTGTCGGCCAGCCAGTTTGCCGAGCTGGTCGAACAAAACACCCTGGCGCCGGCGGCCGATGCGGCCCGTCTGCTGACCCTGGTGCTGAACAATCCGGCCGACGTGCAGCGCCTGGCGCCGCTCCTGCAGCAGTCGTGGCAGCCGGAAGCGCTGGCGCTGGGGCGCTGGGCCGCGTATGCCTGGTGCCCCGATGGCGTGCTGGCCAGCAAGGTGGTGGCGGCGCTGGGCGTGCTGCTGGGCGACGGCGTCACGTCGCGCAACTGGGCCACCATGCAGAAACTGCATGCGCTGCTGAACGGAGCCGATGCGCCAGCCACGTCCTCATTTACCAAGGAGCACTGATGCCTTTCATTACCGGTACCTTCGACGTCACCATCACCCCGGAAACCTTGTCGGACACGGCCGCGCAATCGGGACTGGGACGCTTGTCGCTCGACAAGCGCTACCACGGCGCCCTCGAGGCCCGCGCGCAGGGCGAGATGCTCAGCGCGCGCGCCAGCGTGACGGGCTCGGCAGGCTATGTGGCGCTGGAACGGGTGGAGGGTACTTTGGACGGACGCCACGGCAGTTTTTATTTGCAGCACAGCGGCACGATGACGCGCGGCGCGCCCGCCTTGTCGGTGACGGTGGTGCCCGATACGGGCACGGAGCAGTTGCAAGGGCTCACGGGCAGCCTGGCCATCCGCATAGAGGACGGCAAGCACTATTATGATTTCACGTATGACATTGTTGAGACGCAATGAACTGGGATATCGTCAAGGGTGTATTGATCGTGCTCGTCGCCATCAGCGTGGTGGTGACGGCCTTCGTGCTCATTTCCGCCTCGGGCCCGGACAAGGCGGGCTGCATCGCGCGCGCCCTGAAGTCGGGCATTCCGGTGGGGAACATCGAACGGGTCTGCCGCCTGCTCGACAAATGATGGCGCCATAACAAAACATTCCGCACCAGGCGGAATGTTCTTCAGCAGCGCCTTGCCAGTGCCGGCGCCATCAGTTATCGAATTTTTCCTGTTTTTCGCCGTGCAGGCTCAAGGCCACCAGGCCCAATCCCACCAGCAACATCGAGTACATGCTTGCTTCCGGCACGGGCGCCGGCACGTTGGCTTGCTGTGCGGGCGTGGCCGTCATGGGCCGGGCTGGCGCCAGGGCCACGTGACGCGCGCCACTGGTGCTCCAGTGCGGTGCCGCGCTCGCGCTGCTGCTGGCCAGCAGGCGTGCATACGGCAAGTCTGGCGTTTCCCAGCCGGGATTGTTATTCAAGCTGATGCTTTCATCGATCGTCACGCGTTCGCCGGCTTCCTGCAGCTTGCCGGCCGTCGTGTCGCTGACTGCCGCCATGCTCCATGTACTGGCCGACAGCGCCAGCAAGGCCACGCATAACGGCGGATAGATTTTCATCGTGCTCTCCCTGTGGTTCACCGCGCGGCGCAGCCGAAACCGGCTTGCGCATGGACGGACAATTCGCCTGTACGGGGGCGTATCATGGTTTTTCTGCTGTTCTCCCATTACAGCATAGATCGTGACAATTTTGATACGCTTATTTCCTCTTTATTACGAATATTTGTCATTTTGATAGCGTAAACATGATCGCTGCCGCACACTTTGCATGGGCACGCTATCGGCGAAAAAACACTGTTGTTTTTTTGTGCGAATCGCCAGCAGGAAAACAATATATTGATTAGTATATTGTTTATCGTACGCTATTCAATATGACCGCCTGTGGGAGGGCAAGATGGAGACAGTCGCAACACAACACGCCGAATACAACCTCGACGCCATGCGTGGCTCGGCCTACAAGGCCAGCTCGCTGCTCAAGGCCATGGGCAATGCCGATCGTTTGATGCTGCTGTGCCAGTTGTCGCAGGGCGAGCATTGCGTCAGCGACCTCGAGCAAAAAGTGGGCATCGGCCAGCCGACCCTGTCGCAGCAGCTGGGTGTGCTGCGCGAAGAGATGCTGGTGGCCACGCGGCGCGACGGCAAGCAGATTTATTACCGCGTTGCCAGCGCGCCCGTGCTGGCCGTGCTACAAGTGCTGTACGCGCAATTTTGCGCGCCGCGCGCCCCGTTCAACGACGAAGCGGACTGACCGCTGTCATGACCATAGACTGGCAGCACTTCACGCCGTGGGCCTCGCTGGCCGGCGGCATGCTGATCGGCCTGGCGGCTGCGCTATTGGTCCTGTTCAATGGCCGCATCGCCGGCATCAGCGGCATCGTCGGCGGCTTGCTGCGTCCGCGCAGTGGCGACCTCGGCTGGCGCATCGCCTTTCTTGCCGGCCTGATCGGCACGCCCCTGCTGTACCAGCTGTGGCAAACCTTGCCGCCCGTACAGATCGATGCAGGCACGCCCGCCCTGATCGTGGCGGGCCTGCTGGTGGGCGTGGGCGTGCGCTATGGCGCCGGCTGCACCAGCGGCCACGGCGTGTGCGGCCTGTCGCGCCTGTCCCCGCGTTCGCTGGCGGCCACGTGTGTCTTCATGGCGGCCGGATTCCTCACCGTCTATCTGTTGCGCCACCTATGAATAAACTGATTCTTTCCCTGTTGAGCGGCCTCGTCTTTGGCCTGGGCCTGATCGTCTCCGGCATGTCCAATCCGGCCAAGGTGCTCGCTTTCCTCGACCTGGCCGGCGCCTGGGACCCGTCTTTGGCGCTGGTGATGGGCGGCGCCATCGGCGTGGCCTTGCCCGCCTTCTGGCTGGCGCGGCGGAGAACCCGGTCGCTGCTGGGTGAAGCCATGCAATTGCCGGTGTCGCGGCGCATCGACCGGCGCTTGCTGCTGGGCAGCCTGGCTTTTGGCGCGGGCTGGGGCATCGCCGGTTTCTGTCCCGGTCCCGCCCTCGTGTCGCTGCTGGCGGGCCAGCCGAAAGCGTGGATGTTTGCCGGCGCCATGCTGGCAGGCATGGCCGTGTTTGAAGTGCTGGAGCGCCGCAAGCTGCCCACGCCGACCTGAGACGGTACAATCTGGCGCATCGCCACTTTGGATACCGCTTACATGAAGACCGAGATTTTCCGTGCCGGCGCGCGCGCCGCCCTGCTGAGCAGCGTGCTGGCGCTGGCCGCCTGCGGCAGCCTGCTGAAGAAGGAAGCCCCGCCCGCTCCCGCGCCTGTGGCCGACGCCTTGCCCAATCCGCAAGTGCTGCTGCTCGGTGAAGTGCATGACAATGCGCAAGGCCAGCGCCTGCGGGTCGATGAATTGCAGCGCCGCCTGGCGGCTGGCTGGCGTCCCGTGATTGTCATGGAGCAGTTCGACCGCGAAAACCAGGCCTTGCTGACGCGCGCCGCGCGCGAATGCGCCGACCCCGACTGCATCATCCGCGTGATGGAACAGCCGCGCTGGGACTGGAGCGTGTACCGGCCCGTGCTGGACCTGGTCGTCAGCTACCAGCTGACCCTGGTCGCCGGCAATTTGTCGCCGGCCGATGCCTCGCGCATCGTGCGCGACGGCATCCAGTGGTCGATGCCGCCCGCCATGGTGGCTACTTACCTGGCCGCGCCCGTGCCGGCCGATATCCTGGAAGGGCAAAAGAAGGAAGTGCAGGCGGCCCGCTGCAATATGCTGCCCGACATGATGGTGGGTGGCGTCGTCAACGCCCAGGTGGCGCGCGATATCTGGATGGCCAAGCTGATCCGCGACCAGGCGCCGCGCGACGTGGTGCTGATTGCCGGCAATGAGCATGTGCGCAAGGATATCGGCGTGCCCCGCTGGCTGAAGCTGGCCGACCCGCAACTGAACGTGCGCAGCATCGGCTACCTGGAGCAGGGCGGCAGCGGCTACAAGGGCACGTTCGACCTGACGCAAACGATGCCGGCGCAGCCGCGCCCCGACCCGTGCGCCAAGTTCAAGAAATAAGGTTCAAGAAATAAGCCTACTGCTGCACCCGCACCAGCGCGCTGACCCGGCTTGCCGTCTCGAGCAGTTTCGGCAAGCTGTGTTCCAGCAGGTGCGCCACGGACGGCCCCGCCGTCTGGCCGCTGACGTTGATCGCCGCCACCACCTTGCCGGCCCGGTCGAACACGGGCGCGGCCAGGGCGATCAAGCCCTGTTCCAGTTCTTCCTGCACCAGGCACCAGCCCTGGCGCCGCACTTGCGCAATCTCTTCCATCAAGATGTCGATATCGACCTTGGTCGCCGGCGTGATTTTCAGCAGCGCCATCTTCGACAGCCGTTCGCGCAGCACGTCGGGCGCCAGTCCCGACAGTAAAACCCGTCCCATTGAGGTGCAGTAGGCGGGCAGGCGGCTGCCGATACCCAGGTTGATCGACATGGTGCGGTGCGCGGACAAGCGCACGACATACACGATGTCGTCGCCGTCGAGCACGGTGGCCGAGCACGACTGGCGCAAGATCTGCATCAGTTCTTCCAGCAGCGGCTGGGCCTGCGTCCACACGGGCAAGGACGACAGATAGGCGTAGCCGAGGTCGAGCACCTTGGGCGTCAAACGGAACAGCCGCCCATCCGCTTCCACGTAACCGAGATGCAGCAAGGTATGCAGGATGCGCCGCGCGCCCGCGCGCGTCAGCTGCGTCCGTTCCGCCACTTCACTCAAGGTCTGTTGCGGCGCGTCCGCGCCAAAGCTGCGCAGCACGGCCAGGCCCCGCGCGAACGATTGCACATAGCTGTCGCCAGGGCGGGGCGCACCGTCGGCATCAGGGATTTCTTCGGCGGAAGGGGCGGTGTTGCTGCGTGCGGTCATGGCAATTCCAATTGGTCAAGGTGGCAATTATAGCCATGGCGCTGGCGAAAACGGCAAATTGACAAGCGCCCCGATCAGGCATATTCTCACGAATAAGTTCTAAATACGAATATTTGTTCTTTATGCGAACAAATTGCCGATGGGTTTGATTGGAAGGAGACCGCAATGATCGACAAACTGCGTTCCAGCGTGCTTGACGCGCTGGCCGATATCCACGATGGCGCCACCGTCATGATTGGCGGCTTTGGCGGCGCGGGCCAGCCGGCCGAGCTGATCGACGGCTTGATCGCCCAGGGCGCGCGCGACCTCGTCATCGTCAACAACAATGCGGGCAATGGCGACACGGGCCTGGCCGCCCTGCTGAAAAACGGGCAAGTGCGCAAGATCATCTGCTCGTTTCCGCGCCAGGCCGATTCCCACGTCTTCGACGCCCTGTACCGGGCGGGCCAGCTGGAGCTGGAGCTGGTGCCGCAGGGCAACCTGGCCGAGCGTATCCGCGCCGCCGGCGCCGGCATCGGCGGCTTTTTCACGCCCACCGGCTATGGCACGGACTTGGCCAAGGGCAAGGAAACGCGCGAGATCGACGGCCGCATGTATGTGTTCGAGTCGCCGATCCACGCCGATTTCGCGCTGATCAAGGCGGAGCAGGGCGACCGCTGGGGCAACCTGACTTACCGCAAGACGGCGCGCAACTTCGGCCCCATCATGGCCATGGCCGCGAAAGTCAGCATTGCTTCCGTGCACGAGGTGCTTGACTTGGGCAGCATCGATCCCGAGCACGTCATCACGCCGGGCCTGTTCGTGCAGCGCATCGTGCAAGTGCCGCGCACAGCCACCGGCCCCGCCGGCTTCAAAGCTGCCTGAGGAGTACTAAATTGAATAAATGGAATCGAGACCAAATGGCGGCCCGCGTGGCGGCCGACATCCATGAAGGCAGCGTCGTCAACCTCGGTATCGGCTTGCCGACCCTGGTGGCGAACCACTTGCCGGCTGGCGCGGACATCATCCTGCACAGCGAAAACGGCGTGATCGGCATGGGGCCCGCACCGGCGCCCGGCGAGGAAGACTACGACCTGATCAACGCAGGCAAGCAGCCCGTCACATTGCTGCCCGGCGGCAGCTATTTCCACCATGCCGACAGCTTTGCCATGATGCGCGGCGGCCATCTGGACATCTGCGTGCTGGGCGCGTTTCAAGTGTCCGCCACGGGCGACCTGGCCAACTGGCATACGGGCGCGCCGGACGCCATTCCCGCCGTGGGCGGGGCCATGGACCTGGCCATCGGCGCGAAAAAAACCTGGGTCATGATGGAACTGCTGACCAAGACGGGTGAAAGCAAGCTGGTGCAGGCCTGCACCTATCCGCTTACGGGCATCGGGTGCGTCAGCCGCATCTACAGCGACCTGGCCGTGCTCGATTTGTCGCCGGCTGGCGCCACGGTCGTCGAACTGGTCGATGGCTTGAGTTTTGAACAGCTGCAAGCGTTGACGGCCGTGCCGCTGACGGACGGACGTTAATTCAGCATCAATACGCAATACCCTTTCTTGGAGGAAAGAACATGACCCACGCTTATATCTGCGACGCCCAGCGCACGCCATTCGGCCGCTATGGAGGAGGACTCGCCGGCGTGCGCGCCGACGACCTGGGCGCCGTGCCCATCCGTGCCTTGATGGCGCGCAATCCCGACGTGGACTGGACTGCCGTTACCGACGTGCTGTACGGCTGCGCCAACCAGGCGGGCGAAGACAACCGCAACGTGGCGCGCATGGCCGCCCTGCTGGCGGGCTTGCCCGACAGCGTGCCGGGCGCCACCCTGAACCGCTTGTGCGGCTCGGGCCTGGACGCCATCGGCAGCGCCGCCCGCTTCATCAAGAGCGGCGAAGCGGGCTTGCTGATCGCGGGCGGCGTGGAAAGCATGAGCCGCGCGCCGTTTGTCATGGGCAAGGCCGACAGCGCTTTTTCGCGCGGCATGAAAATGGAAGACACGACCATCGGCTGGCGCTTCATCAATCCGCTGATGAAAGCGCAGTACGGCGTCGATTCGATGCCGGAAACGGCGGAAAACGTGGCCTGCGACTTTGGCATCAGTCGCGCGGACCAGGATGCGTTCGCGCTGGCCAGCCAGGTCAAGGCGTTGGCGGCGCAGCAGGCGGGCGTGTTCGACAGTGAAATCTGCCCCGTCAGCATCGCGCAAAAGAAGGGCGAGCCCATCGTCGTCGTCCGCGACGAGCATCCGCGCGCCACCACCCTGGACACTCTGGCCAAATTGAAACCCGTCGTGCGCGCGGACGGCACGATTACCGCCGGCAACGCATCGGGCGTCAACGATGGCGCGGCGGCCCTGCTGCTGGCCGACGAGGCGAACGCGGCCCGCTTTGGCCTGACTCCGCGCGCCAGGGTCGTGGCCATGGCCACGGCTGGCGTGGCGCCGCGCATCATGGGCATCGGTCCCGCGCCCGCCACCTTGAAAGTGCTGGCCATGACGGGTTTGACCCTGGCCGACTTCGACGTCATCGAATTGAACGAAGCGTTTGCCGCGCAGGGCCTGGCCGTGCTGCGCCAGCTGGGCTTGCCCGACGACGATGCGCGCGTCAATCCGAACGGCGGCGCCATTGCCCTCGGTCATCCGCTGGGCGCCTCGGGCGCGCGCCTGGCCATGACGGCCGTCAACCAGCTGCACCGCACGGGCGGGCGCTATGCGCTTTGCACCATGTGCATCGGCGTGGGGCAGGGCATTGCATTGGTGCTGGAACGGGTCTGATCGGCAGCGCCTGAAGGCGAAAAAAAGTTGCCGGCGCTACGTATTAACCCGTATGCCGGGCGGCTTTTTGACACTGATCAAGGGCGTATGATGCAAAACCAGCCTGGGAAACCGGGCTGGCGTTGGCTTTTTCACACGAACAAGAAGATTGATATGACATCCCACGATACTCCGCATGACGTTGCGCAGCTGACTTCCCAGCAGCGCATCAAGGCCATCATTGGCGCTTCCTCCGGTAACCTGGTCGAATGGTTCGACTTCTATATTTACTCGTTCTGCGCGCTGTACTTCTCGCACGCCTTTTTCCCGTCCGGTAACCCGACGACGCAGCTGCTGCAGACGGCCGGCATCTTTGCCGCCGGCTTCCTCATGCGTCCCGTGGGCGGCTGGCTGTTCGGCCGCATCGCCGACAAATACGGCCGCCGCCAGTCGATGATGATTTCCGTGCTGATGATGTGCGGCGGCTCGTTGATGATCGCCGTCATGCCGACCTATGACACCATCGGCGCCTTCGCGCCGTTCCTGCTGCTCGTGGCGCGATTGTTCCAGGGCCTGTCCGTGGGCGGCGAATACGGCACCAGCGCCACCTACATGAGCGAAGTGTCGGAGTCGGGCAAGCGCGGCTTCTTCGCCTCGTTCCAGTACGTGACCCTGATCGGCGGCCAATTGCTGGCCTTGCTGGTGCTGGTGGTCTTGCAGCAACTGCTGACCCTGGAAGAGCTGCGTGCCTGGGGCTGGCGCATCCCGTTCGTCTTCGGCGCCCTGGCGGCTCTGGTGTCGCTGAACCTGCGTAAATCGCTGACGGAAACGACCACCGCCAGCGAACGCAAGGACAAGGATGCGGGCAGCCTGCGCGGCTTGCTCAAGCACAAGCGCGCCTTCATCACGGTACTTGGCTTTACGGCCGGCGGCTCGCTCGTGTTCTACACGTTTACCACCTACATGCAGAAATACCTGGTCAACACGGCCGGCATGGATACCAAGACGGCCAGCGCCGTCATGACCTGCGCTCTGCTTGTCTACATGATTCTGCAACCGGTATTCGGCGCCTTGTCCGACCGCATCGGCCGCCGTACCTCGATGCTGTTCTTCGGCGGCCTGGCCACCCTGTGCGTGCTGCCCATCATGCATGCCTTGAAGGACATCAGCAGCCCGTACGCGGCGTTCGGCCTGATCATCATCGCGCTGGCCATCATCAGTTTCTACACGTCGATCAGCGGCTTGATCAAGGCGGAAATGTTTCCCGTCGAAGTGCGCGCGCTGGGCGTGGGCCTGTCGTATGCGGTCGCCAACGCCATGTTCGGCGGTTCGGCCGAATACGTGGCGCTGCAGTTCAAGGCCTGGCACGTGGAAGAGTATTTCTACTGGTATGTGACCGTCATGTGCCTGATTTCCTTCATCGTCGCCATCCGCATGCCGGACCCGAGCCGCTCGGGACTGCTGAAGTAACGTTGTCGTAAAATGAGGGACACTGCGGTGTCCCTTTTTCATCACCGCCTTTTTATCGTGCCGATCAGGAGTTTTCATGCCGTATGTCATTGCCGCACCGATCCAGCCCAGCGTTCCCGTCACGGGCAGCGCCGACAGCTTTCCCGTCCACCGCATCTATTGCGTGGGCCGCAACTACGTCGACCACGCCAAGGAAATGGGCCACACGGGCCGCGAGGCGCCGTTCTTCTTCATGAAACCAAATGACGCCGTGCTGCCCGTGCCCGTTGGCACGACGGGCGAACTGCCGTATCCCGCGCAGACGCAGGATTTCCAGCACGAGATGGAACTGGTGGTGGCCATCGGCAAGGGCGGCAGCGACATCGGCGTGGCCGACGCGCTGAGCCACGTGTGGGGCTATGCGATCGGCCTGGACATGACGCGCCGCGACGTGCAGGGCGCCGCGAAAAAACTGGGCCGTCCATGGGACACGGGCAAGGCCTTCGAACATTCGGCGCCCATCGGCCCCATCACCCCGGCCGCACAGGCGGGCGACGTCAACCATGCCGCCATCACCCTGCACGTGAACGGCGAGTTGCGCCAGGCGAGCACCATCGACATGCTGATCTGGAACGTGGCCGAAACCATCGCCGACCTGTCCACTTACTTTACCTTGCAGCCGGGCGACCTGATTTACACGGGCACGCCGGCCGGCGTGGCGGCCGTGCAGCGCGGCGACGAGCTGGTGGGCGCCATCGATGGCCTGGGCACTTTGCGAGTGAAAGTGGTCTAAGTTCTCAAGGAGACGCACATGATGAACGACACATATTCCGTAGCACAACCGGCGCGCGCCGAGATCGACGCCTTGACCGGGCCGGCCTTGCTGGAATTCGGCACGGGCTGGTGCGGTCACTGCCGCGCCACCCAGGCGCCGCTGGCTGCCGCCTTTGCGCAGCACCCCGGGGTGCCGCATATCCGCGTGGAAGACGGCCCCGGCCGCGCCCTGGGGCGTTCGTTCAAGGTGAAACTGTGGCCGACCCTGGTTTTCCTGAAAGATGGCCAGGAAGTGGCGCGCCTCGTGCGCCCGCTCGACAGCCGCGAGATTGAGCAGGCTTTTGCATTGATTGATGCCTAGGTCGGCGTAGGTCGGCTTAGCGCAGCGTAAGCCGACACCACCGCACATGCTCCATCACAACTTCTTGCCGCACCGCACCACTGCGCGTATCATAAGCCGCTTACAGCAAGATCAACCGCATCCTTAGGGATGCAGCGCGATCATCGCCGGCCCGCTCCACCCGGAGGGGCCGCAGGCAAGGATTCACCACAAATGACCGATGCCGCGATGCCGACGCGCGGGTCTGGTACGGAATGCCTGGCGATACGCCGGGCTTGATACACGTCGCCCATCCCCTGACGCCTTTCCTGCCGTGCCCCGGGTAACCGGATGGCGCACGACCGTTGTTTCTCTAAATCAGCACTGATCACGGCGCGATAGCGCGCGTTGGTACACCGTTGTCTGCCGTTAACAACGGCGTGTTGCAGCGTGGAATTTGTTTGCGAATTTAATAGCAATTTCGCAGCAATTACGCCCGCGCACAGCTATGATATGTGAACCGCGCGCCTAGACAACGTGCTGTGCTGCTGCCTGAAAAAACATCCAGAGAATGGCCTTTAGACACCCTCCCCAAGGAGCGCAGTAAATGAGCACCCCCCCTAAGAAAAATTCCCCCGGCACGGTGCTGTTCGCCAGCCTGATCGGCACCACCATCGAGTTCTTCGACTTTTATATCTACGCCACCGCCGCCGTGCTGGTGTTCCCGAAACTGTTCTTCCCCGCCGGCGACCCGTCGGCCGCCGTGCTGCAGTCGCTGGCCACGTTCGCCATCGCCTTCTTCGCCCGCCCCATCGGTTCGGCCGTGTTCGGCCACTTCGGCGACCGCATCGGCCGCAAGGCCACCCTGGTGGCAGCCTTGCTGACCATGGGTATCTCCACCGTCATCATCGGCTTGCTGCCGACGTATGCCGCCATCGGCACCCTGGCGCCGTTGCTGCTGGCGCTGTGCCGTTTCGGCCAGGGCCTGGGCCTGGGCGGCGAGTGGGGCGGCGCGGTGCTGCTGGCCACGGAAAACGCGCCACCGGGCAAACGCGCCTGGTACGGCATGTTCCCCCAGTTGGGTGCGCCGATCGGCTTCTTCTTGTCGGGCGGCATCTTCCTGCTGCTCAGCGAAACCATGACCGATGAGCAGTTCTTCAGCTACGGCTGGCGCATCCCGTTCCTGGCCAGCGCGCTGCTGGTCATCGTCGGCCTGTACGTGCGTCTGAAGATCACGGAAACGCCGGACTTCCAGAAAGTCATCGACAAGAACGAAGTCGTCAAGCTGCCGGTCGCCACCGTGTTCCGCCAGCATGGCCGCATGCTGTTCCTGGGCACCATCATCGCCCTGGCCACCTTTGTGCTGTTCTACCTGATGACGGTGTTCGCGCTGAGCTGGGGCACGACCAAGCTGGGCTTCACGCGCAAGGAATTCCTCATCGTGCAGCTGTTTGCCGTGCTGTTCTTTGCCCTGACGATTCCATTCTCGGCCGTGCTGGCTGACCGCCGTGGCCGCCGCGCCACCCTGATCTGGGTCTCCGTCGCCATCGCCATCTTCGGCCTCGTGCTCGCGCCAATGTTCGGCTCGGGCGTGACGTGGGAAGTGACTGTCTTCATGGCCGTCGGCCTGGGCTTGATGGGCATGACCTACGGACCGCTGGGCACCATGTTGTCCGAGCTGTTCCCGCCGGAAGTGCGCTATACGGGCGCTTCGCTGACGTTCAACCTGGCCGGCATCCTCGGTGCCTCGCTGGCGCCGTACATCGCCACCTGGCTGGCGACCAACTACGGTTTGCAATACGTGGGCTATTACCTGTCGCTGGCAGCCGTGCTGACCCTGGGCGCGCTGCTGATGGTGGGCAAGCCACGCACGGGCAAGGAAGCGTGGGAATAAACCGCCCGCATTAGCTGAATCCCCCGAAAGCCGCCAGCTGCACAGCTGGCGGCTTTTTTTTGTCGGTAAAACACCACGCCGCACGCCTGCCGAGATTCTTGTTGACAGTCAAAATCGGCTGGTGGTAAGGTGTGCACACGTGTGCAATGCAGTGCAAACCCCTGGAAAGCACATCCGGGACAGTGACACCGCAAGATAGCGGTGCGGTCTGAAGTACCTCAACGACAACAAACTTGGAGTGAGACGATGAAGATGCGCAATGTTGCGATTGCTATAAGCCTGGCCCTGCCGATGACGGCCATGGCCGCCGAGGAACGCCTGTCCGTGCTGTGCTCGGCCGACATGGAATGGTGCCAGCTGATGAAGAACCGCTTCGAGGCGGAAAGCAAGATCAAGGTGTCGATGATCAGGAAGAGCGCGGGGGAAGCCTACGCGAAGATCCGCGCCGAAGCGTCGAACCCGAAATCGGACATCTGGTGGGGCGGCACGGGCGACCCGCACCTGCAGGCGGCCGCCGAAGGCTATACGGAAGAATACAAGTCGCCGACCCTGCCCAAGCTGCAGCCGTGGGCGCTCAAGCAGGCCGAGACGGCCAAGTACCGCACCGTTGGCATCTATATCGGCATCCTGGGCCTGGCCTACAACGAAAACGTGCTGAAGAAGAAAAACCTGCCGCCGCCCCAATGCTGGAAAGACCTCGTCAAGCCCGCCTACAAGGGCGAGATCGAGATGGCCAATCCGAACTCCTCGGGCGCCGCCTACAACGCGCTGGCCACCGTGGTGCAGCTGATGGGGGAAGAGGAAGCGTTCGATTTCCTTGCCAAGATGGGCCAGAACGTCAGCAAGTATCCGAACGCGGGCGTGGCGCCCGGCGAGGACGTGGGCCGTGGCGAAGCGGGCGTGGCCATCGGCTTCATGCATGACCTGATGAAACTGACCGTGGCTGGCTTTCCCGTGAAAGTCTTGCCGCCCTGCGAAGGCACGGGCTACGAGATCGGCTCGATGAGCATCGTCAAGGGCGCGAAAAACATGGAGCAGGCGAAAAAATTCTATGAGTTCGCCCTGCGTCCCGACGTGCAGAGCGAAGCCGTGAAAGCGCTGGCCTTCCAGATCCCGTCGAACGTGGCCGCCGCCATTCCCGCCGCCTCGCCGCGCCTGGAAAACATCAAGACCATCAACTACGACTTCGCCAAGTATGGCGCCTCGGACACGCGCAAGCGCCTGCTGCAACGGTGGACCACGCAAATTTACTCTGCCGGCAATTAACGCACGCCAAAACTTACTGCGCGTCGTGATTTGCAGCCTGCGATGCTCACTGTGCTGAAGCACAGCTGCGCGTCTCGGCCACAACTCACTGCCGCTCGCTACAGTTTTGGCAGGCGTTAAACCTATATAAATTGTTCAAAACGTCTGGAAAACCAGGGCGCATCGCGCAACAGAATTTCAGACGTTCATAGTTGGATGAAACTCATGAAAAAGATATTTTACGGCTGGCTGCTGCTTGCCCTGGCAGCGTTGTGCCTGTTGCCCTGGCAGCAGCAGGAAGCGGGACTGTTCACCGGCGAATGGCTGCGCGACGGCCAGTTCTTCAGTGACCGTGGCGCACCGGCCGTGCTGCACGTACTGTCGTTCGGCGCCTGGCCGCTGGGCGTGTTCTTCGCCCTGATCGCCGCCAGCGCCGCGCTGGTGGCCGGCAATCCCCACCGCAAGACCCTGGGCCTGGGCCAGATCGCCATCGGCGGCGCCGGCCTGCTGTGGCTGGCATGGCTGGGCTGGGGGCCGCTGGCCGCCGGCACGGGCCTGGGCTTCGGCGCGCTGCTGCTGGCGCTGTGCCTGCTGTTCCTCCTCACGTCGGGCGCCGCCGCTTGCGGCGTATGCCGTGGCGACGCCTTCGTGGCCGGCGCCATCGGCCTTATCATTTGCCTCATTTCCCTGTTCGTGCTGTTCCCCGTCGCGCTGATCCTCGTCAGCGCCGGCCAGCCCATGGATGATGGCGGCACGGGTGCCGCCGCCCTGGCGCGCCGCCTGGCCGACCCCGGCATCTGGAGCCTCAATTGCGTGTCCGGTCCCGGCCGCTGCGGCGTGGCCTGGAATACCCTGGCGCTGGCCTTGCTGACGGGCGTGTCGGCCACCTTCCTCGGCCTCGTCTTCGCCCTGCTGGTGACGCGCACCAATGGCCGCTGGGTACGTCCCATGCGCGCCATCACCATCTTGCCGATCGTCACGCCGCCCTTCGTGCTGGGCCTGGCCCTGATCCTGCTGTTCGGCCGCAACGGGGCCATCACGGGCCTCGTCGGTGAGCTGTTTGGCATCGAGCAAAGCCGCTGGCTGTACGGCATGACGGGCGTGTGGCTGTCGCAGATGCTGGCCTTCGCGCCGATTGCCTTCATGACATTAATTGGTGTGGTGGAAGGCGTCAGCCCCTCGCTGGAAGAAGCGTCGGGCACCCTGGGCGCGAGCAGTTGGCAAACCTTCGTCAAGGTGTCGCTGCCGCTGATGCGTCCCGGCATCGCCAATGCCTTCCTGCTGTGCTTTATCGAAAGCATGGCCGACTTCGGCAATCCGATGGTCTTGGGCGGCAACTTCCACGTGCTGTCGACGGAAATCTTCTTTTCCGTGGTGGGCGCCTCGAACGACCAGGGCCGTGCGGCGACTTTGGCCATCGTGCTGCTGACGTTTGCCGTGGGCGCCTTCTTCATCCAGAACCTGTGGCTCGGCAAGAAATCGTATGTGACGGTGACGGGCAAGGCCGACCATGGCGGCCACGCCTCGCTCAACCCGCGCCTGAAAACCACCTTGTGGACCATCGCCCTGCCATGGTTCGCCTTCACGGCCCTGATCTACGGTACGGTGGTGGCGGGCGGCTTCGTGAATAACTGGGGCCAGGACAACGCCTTTACCTTGCGCCATTACATCGACGCCTTCGGCATCACGGCGGGCGCTTCCGGCTGGCACTGGACGGGCCAGGCCTGGCCGTCGCTGTTCACGACCTTGACGATTTCGGCCATCGCCGCACCGTTGACGGCCTTTGTCGGCATCCTGTCGGCCTGGCTGCTGGTGCGCCAGCAATTCGCCCTGAAAAGCGCGTTCGAGTTCGGCACCATGCTCAGCTTTGCCATTCCCGGCACGGTCATCGGCATCAGCTACATTCTCGCGTTCAACTCGGCGCCCATCGAGTTGACGGGCACGGCCACGATTTTGATCCTGTGCTTTGTCTTCCGCAACATGCCGATGGGATTGCGCACGGGCATCGCCGCCATGCGCCAGCTCGACGGCAGCCTGGACGAAGCGTCGATCACCCTGGGCGCCAGCAGCTGGACCACCATGCGCAAGGTCATCCTGCCGCTGCTGCGCCCGGCCATCGCCTCGGCCCTCGTGTATGGCTTCGTGCGCTCGATTACGTCGATCTCGGCCGTCGTCTTCCTCGTCAGCGCCGATTACGACATGGCCACGTCCTACATCATCGGCCTGGTGTCGAATGGTAACTACGGTACGGCGATTGCCTACGCCACGGTGCTGATCGTCATCATCCTGCTGTGCATCCAATTGATTCATTTGCTGGTCGGCAAGCGCCGCCTTCGCCGCGTCAGCGCCGAGAAAACGCTGCCGGCCGCCGTTCCCAACCTGGAAAAGAGCTACGCATGAACCACTTTACTACCCATGAAACAGCCATCGCGGCGCTGGAATTCGACGGCGTTACCAAGCGCTACGGTAAGGCCCTGGCCGTCAACGATGTGTCGTTCACGATCGCGCCGCGCACCATGGTCACCCTGCTGGGCCCCAGCGGCTGTGGCAAGACCTCGACCTTGCGGCTGATCGCGGGCCTGGAGCGCGTCAGCGCCGGGCGCATCCTGCTGGCCGGCGAGGACGTCACCTTGACGTCCGCCGCCGAGCGCGACGTCAGCATGGTGTTCCAGTCGTACGCGCTGTTCCCGCACATGACGGTGCTCGACAACGTGTGCTACGGCCTCATCGTCTCCGGCGAGACCAAGCCGCGCGCCGTGGAACGGGCGCAGGAAAGCTTGCGCCTGGTGGGCCTGGCCGACTTTGCCGCGCGCTTCCCGAACGAGTTGTCGGGCGGCCAGCAGCAGCGGGTGGCCGTGGCCCGTTCGCTGGTGCTGCAGCCCAAGGTGCTGCTGCTGGACGAGCCGCTGTCGAACCTCGACACGAAACTGCGCCGCCGCGTGCGCGACGAGATCCGCGACATCCAGGTCAAGCTGGGTCTCACAGCCGTGTACGTCACGCATGACCAGGAAGAGGCGCTGGCCATTTCCGACCAGATCATCGTCATGAACCGGCAAGTGATCGCGCAAAAAGGCACGCCGCACGAGCTGTTCGAATCGCCGGCCGACAAGTTCGTCGCCGACTTCATCTGCAACGCGAACATCGTCGATGGCGTGATCGAATCGGTAGCCGACGGCAAGGCCGTCTGCGTCATGGGCAAGCTGCGGCTGCGCCTGCCATGCCGCAGCCAGCGCAGCGGCGAAGCGAGTTTCGCCGTGCGTCCGGAAGCGATCCTGCTGTCGCCTGCGCAGCCCGACAGCGCCATGGTGGTGCGCGTGGCCCGCGCCACCTATCTGGGACGCGAAATGCAATACACGCTCGATACGCCGGTCGGCGAACTGTTTGCCGTCTCGCACGACTTGAGCCAAGTTTTCACGCAAGGCACATCGGTCGCCATGACCGTACACGAACATGGCGCAGCCATCATTGGAGGACAAGCATGACAGATATGACACAGGCAGCGGTACTGGCCGACGCGGCGACCCTGGAACGCTATGCCTACGCCCGGCACATCATCCGCCAGGCGGGCGAGATTGCGCTGGGCATGTTCCAGCGCCGCACGGAACTGGTGATCGAGGAAAAGGGCTTGCAGGACATGGTCAGCATCGCCGACCGCATGGTGGAGGATTTCCTGCGCGCGCAGATTGCCGAGCGCTTCCCGGCGGACGCCGTGGTGGGCGAGGAGCGGGGCGGCGGGGCCTCCGATGCGCGCTGCGTGTGGGTCATCGATCCCATCGACGGCACGGCCTGTTTCGTCAACGGCATGCTGGCCTGGTGCGTGTCGATCGGCGTGCTGGTCGACGGCAAGCCCGCCATCGGCGCCGTGTACGACCCGAATGCGGACGAGCTGTTCCACGCCTGCCAGGGGCAGGGCGCGCATGTGGCGGGGAAGGCCGGCGAAACGCGGCTGCGCGTCAACGACGTGGCCAGCTTGCAGGGCGGCGTGCTGGGCGTGGGCTTTTCGCACCGCGTGGGCACCGGTACTTTCCTGCCCTTCCTGCTCGACGTGCTGGAAGAAGGCGGCATGTTCATCCGCAACGGTTCCGGCGCCTTGATGATCGCCTACGTGGCGGCCGGGCGTTTGATCGGCTATTTCGAGCCGCACATCAATTCCTGGGATTGCCTGGCCGGTATCGTGCTCGTCAATGAAGCGGGCGGGCGCTGCAATGATTTCCTGGCCGATAACGGCCTGGAAAAGGGTAACCCCATCCTCGTGGGCGGTCCCCGTTTGTATCCGCAACTGGCGGCGCTGGCCTTGCCGCGCTGCGCCTGAACACATGGACTGGAAAGGAGGGCGGGCGTCCGGCGAGGGACGCATGTAGTGGCAACACGCTGTTGAGCATCATGAGTAATCCACCACCATAAAAACAAGCAGGAGACAAAATGAAAAACGGGATGAAAAAGAGCACCATGCAGTTGAACAAGATCGCCGCCGTATTGTTGCTGGCCGCGCCAGGCTGTGTGCTGGCCGAATCGAGCGTCGTCGTGTACGGCCGCATCCATGCTGGCTTCGACCGTATCGAGACGTCGAGTTCGGCCACGGCGCCGAACGGCGAATCGGTATCGCGCGTATCGGACAATTCCTCGAAGATCGGTTTTCGCGGAAGAGAAGACTTGGGCAATGGCAACACTGCCTTCTTCCAGATCGAGGGCAATGCCAAGCTCGACGATGGCACGGGTGCCATCAACAGCAAGGATACCTTTGTCGGGCTGGAAAACCCTGCCTATGGCCGCATCGCGCTGGGCCGCTTCGCCACGCCGATTCGCCAGATCAACGGCTACACCAACCGTTTCGTGGGCGAAGGCATCCAGGATGACGCCAACATTTCGCAACTGGGCGGCGAAGGCTTCAACCGCCGCAGCTCGAACGCCGTCAGCTACCGCACGCCCGTGCTGCAAGGTTTCAGCGCGACGATTTACCGCGCCAGTGAAAACGAGGCATCGAACGGCGACCGCATCTATTCGGGCATCGTGCAATACGCGAACGGCCCCATCAAGGGCGCCGTCGGCTATGAAAAGCACAAGGACTTGCGCCCCGGCTTCAGCGAAAAGATGTTCCGCGCCGTGGGCAATTACAACTTCGGCGGCGGCGACGTGGGCGTGGCCTGGAACCGCATGGTGTATGACGTTGCCGGCGGCGACTTGCAGCGCGACTACTTCACCATCACGGGCGCCTACAAGGCGGGCGGCGGTTCCTTCATCGGCCGTTTCGGCGTGGCAGGCGATGTGTCGGGCAGCGCGCCCAACGGCAGCAGCGTGACCGTCAAGGCGACCACTCTCGTGCGCGGCGATGACAGCGGCGCCAAGCAGGCGACCCTGGGCTACGAGTATTACCTGTCCAAGCGCAGCACCGTCTACGCCTACTACACGCAAACGAATAACGACAAGAATGCCAACTACACGTTTGGCGGCAATGCCTTCGCCGCCACCAAGAAGGGTGCCAAGCTCAGCGGTGTAATGCTGGGCGTCATCCACCTGTTTTAACTTTTTTGCCCGAATTTGCACACGTGTGCATTTTCGGGCGACGTTATACCGACTATCAAGGAGATGAAAATGATTCAAGTGGCATTGTTCGGCGCCGGGCGCATCGGCCGCATTCACGCCGGCAATCTGGTACGCCAGCCTGGCGTGCGCCTGAAATACGTGGTCGACGTGCATGCGGGCGCGGCGGCGGAAGTGGCGGCCCTGCATGGCGCCAGCGTCGCCAGCGTGGAAACTGTGCTGGCCGACCCTGAAGTCAAGGCCGTGCTGATCGCGTCGAGCACGGATACGCATGCGGACCTGATCGTGCGCGCGGCGGCCGCCGGCAAGGCCATCTTTTGCGAAAAACCCGTCGACCTGACCCTCGAGCGCGCACGCGCCGCCGCCGCTGCCGTCAACGACGCTGGTGTGCTGTGCATGATCGGCTTCCAGCGCCGCTACGACCCCACGTTTGCCGCCGTCAAGCAGCGCATCGCAGCCGGCGAGATCGGCGCGCCGGAGTTGCTCATCGTCACCAGCCGCGATCCGGGGCCGCCACCCGTCAGCTACATCCAGGTGTCGGGCGGTATTTTCAAGGATATGCTGATCCACGATTTCGACATCTTCCGCTGGATACTCGACGATGAAGCGGTCAGCGTGCACGCGACGGGCAGCTGCCTGGTCGACCCCGCCATCGGCGCGGCGGGCGACCTCGATTGCACGGCCGTGACCATCCGCACGGTAAAAGGCCGCTTGTGCCAGATCAACACGACGCGCCGCGCCGCCTATGGCTACGACCAGCGCTTCGAAGTGCTGGGCAGCGCCGGCATGCTGCAGGCGGGCAACCACAAACCGACGGAAGTGACGGCCTATGGTTCGGTGAACGTCAGCGTGGACAAGCCGGAAGATTTTTTCCTGGAACGCTACCGCGCCGCCTACGCCAGCGAAATGGCGCATTTTTTCGATGCCTTTGCCCACGGCGCACCCCTGCGCACCACCGTCCACGATGGCTTGAAAGCGCTGGAACTGGCCGAAGCGGCCACTGTGTCGTGGCGCGAGCAGCGCATCGTGCAACTGTCATAAGGAAAGCATGTGATGAAGAATACGACTGAATTTGCCCAGGGCCGCGCGCTCGACGTGATCTGCCTGGGCCGCCTGGCCGTGGACCTGTACGCGCAGCAGATCGGCAGCACCCTGGAAGACGCCACCAGTTTCGCCAAATACCTGGGCGGCTCGTCGGCGAACATCGCCTTCGGCACGGCCCGGCTGGGCTTGAAGTCCGCCATGCTGTCGAAAGTGGGCGACGACCACATGGGCCGTTTCCTGACCGACACTTTGGCCAAGGAGGGCTGCGACGTCAGCCACGTGGGCGTCGACCGCGACCGTCTCACGGCTTTGGTGATGCTGGGCATCAAGGACAAGAACACCTTCCCGCTGATTTTCTATCGCGAAAATTGCGCCGACATGGCCATCGACGCCTCGTCGGTGGATGCGGCCTTCATTGCCTCTAGCAAGGCGTTGTTGATCACCGGCACGCATTTCTCTACTAGTGCCATGCACGCCGTCAGCACGCAGGCGTTGCAACTGGCCCGCGCGAACAATGTGCGCACCGTGCTCGACATCGATTACCGGCCCGTGCTGTGGGGCTTGTCGGGCAAGGCCGATGGCGAAACGCGTTTCGTTTCGAACGAAGGTGTGACGCGCCACCTGCAGGCGATCCTGCCTCATTTTGATTTGATCGTCGGCACGGAAGAAGAATTCATGATCGCCGGCGGCGGCGCGGATATCATGGCCAGCTTGCGCGCCGTGCGTTCGGTGAGCGGCGCCACTCTCGTCGTCAAGCGCGGGCCGCTCGGTTGCGCCGTGATCGAGGCGGCCATACCGGCCAGTCTCGATGAAGCATTCAACTATCAAGGCGTGCGCGTGGAAGTGCTGAACGTGCTGGGCGCGGGCGACGCGTTTCTGTCGGGCTTCCTGAAAGGCTGGCTGCGCGGCGAGGATTACGAAGCGTGCTGCCGCTACGCGAATGGCTGCGGCGCCCTCGTCGTGTCGCGCCATGGCTGCGCGCCGGCCATGCCATCGCCCGTCGAGCTCGATTATTTTCTCGCCAATGCAGTCAAACTGACGCAGCCGGACCAGGACGCCACCCTGGCGCGTTTGCACCGCACGACGGTCGCGCGCAAAGAGTGGAACGAGCTGTGCGTATTTGCTTTCGACCACCGCACGCAATTCTTTGAGCTGGCCCAGCAGGGTGTCAGCGATGAAGCGCGGATTTCACAGCTCAAGCAATTGTTCGTGCAAGCCGTGGGCGAGACGGAAGCGTCGCGTGGCTTGCAGGGCGGCACAGGCGTGCTGATCGATGACCGCTATGGCGCCGACGCGCTCAACGACGCTACGGGGCGCGGCTGGTGGATCGGCCGTCCCGTCGAGATGCCGGGCTCGAATCCCCTGCAGTTCGACTGGGGCCGCTCGCTCGCTTCGCGGTTGACGCAGTGGCCCAAGGAGCACGTGATCAAGTGCCTGGTGCAACTGCACCCGGACGATATGCCGGAAAACCGACTGGAGCAGGAAGCGCAGATCAAGGGCCTGTATGATGCAGCGCAAATCACGGGGCATGAGTTGCTGCTGGAAATTATCCCTGCCAAGTCCTTGCCGCAGCACGACGATACGGTGTTACGTGCCGTCAAGCGCCTGTACAACCTGGGCATCTATCCCGAATGGTGGAAGCTGGAAAGCATGTCAGCCCAGCAATGGCAAGCCATCGATGCCCTCGTGCATGAGCGCGATCCGTATTGCCGTGGTGTCGTCCTGCTGGGTTTGAATGCGCCGATTGCCGCCCTGGCCGACAGTTTCGAGCAAGCCAGCGCCAGTACGACGTGTCGCGGTTTCATGGTGGGCCGCACCATCTTCCAGGAACCGAGCCGCCGCTGGCTGGCGGGCGAACTCGACGATGCCGGCCTGATCGCCGCCGTGCGCGCCAACTTCGAGCAGCTCATTGGCCTGTGGCAGCGTACACGCAACCGCCTGGAGCGTGCGGCATGACTACACAAAATAAGACGATTCGTTTGACCATGGCCCAAGCGCTGGTGCGCTACCTGGCTGCCTTGCGCACGGACGATGGACAGCCGCTCTTCGGCGGCGCCTTTGCCATCTTTGGCCACGGCAACGTGGCCGGTATCGGCGAAGCGCTGTACCAGTACAAGGATGTGTTCCCCACCTACCGCGCCCACAATGAACAGGCGATGGCGCATTCGGCGATTGCCTATGCCAAAGCGCACATGCGCCGGCGCATGATGGCCGTGACCAGCTCCATCGGCCCGGGCGCGACCAACTTGCTGACGGCCGCCGCGCTGGCGCACGTGAACCGCTTGCCCGTATTGCTGTTGCCGGGCGACGTGTTCGTCTCGCGCGCGCCCGACCCGGTGCTGCAGCAGCTGGAAGATGGCACGGATGGCAGCGTTTCCGTCAACGATGCGTTCAAGCCGCTGTCGCGCTACTTTGACCGCATCGTCTATCCGGAGCAGTTGCTCACCGCCTTGCCGCGCGCCATTGCCGCCTTGACAGACCCGGCCGCTTGCGGTCCCGTCACCTTGTCCCTGCCGCAAGACGTGCAGACGATGGCGTATGACTATCCGGTCGATTTTTTTGAACCGCGCATTGTGCGTTTCCGTGCCGTGCCGCCGATTGAACAGGAACTGGAAGAGGCGGCGCTGCTGTTGAAAAATGCGAAGCAGCCGCTGATCGTCGCCGGTGGCGGCGTGTTGTACGGCCAGGCCAGCGCCGCCTTGCAGGCGTTTGCCGAACGCCATGGCATTCCCGTGGCGGAAACCCAGGCCGGCAAAAGTTCTCTGCCATGGGACCACCCTTTGCAGCTGGGCGCCATCGGCGTGACGGGCTCGCCTGCGGCGAATGCCCTGGCGGCGGACGCGGACGTGGTGCTGGCCATCGGCACGCGCTTGCAGGATTTCACGACGGGTTCCAATTCCCTGTTTGCGCAGGCGCAACTGGTGAGCCTGAACGTCAACCGTTTTGATGCACTGAAACGCCGCGGCCTCGGTGTGCAGGCGGACGCGACCTTGGGCTTGCAAGGCCTGTCGCGCCTGCTGGTTAGCTGGAATAGCGCGGGCCAATGGATGGACCGTGCACAGCAGGCGGGCCACGCCTGGCGCGACACCGTGGCATCCATCACGGGAAAACGCGACTTGGCCGGCTTGCCGTACGACGGCGAAGTCATCGGCGCCGTGCAGCGCTCTTCAGCGGACTCGACCAGCAACGATATCGTCGTCTGCGCGGCGGGCACCTTGCCGGCCGAGCTGCATAAACTCTGGCGCACGTCGACGCCGGGCGGCTATCACATGGAATACGGCTACTCGTGCATGGGTTACGAGATCGCCGGCGGCCTTGGCGTCAAGATGGCCAAGCCGGAATCGGAAGTGATCGTCATGGTGGGTGACGGCAGCTATCTGATGATGAATTCGGAAATCGCCACCTCCGTCATGCTCGATAAAAAACTCATCATCGTCGTGCTCGACAACCGCGGTTACGGTTGCATCAACCGCCTGCAGCAGGCCTGCGGCAATCCTTCGTTCAACAATATGTTGCCCGATAGCGCCCCGCGCATCGACTTTGCCCTGCATGCGCAATCCTTGGGCGCGCTGTCCGAGCACGTGGCCTCAATTGCCGAGCTGGAACAGGCGATGCTGCGCGCCCGCGCCGCTTCCCGCACGTATTTGATCTGCATCGATACAGACGACACGCGCACGACCGAAGAGGGCGGTTGCTGGTGGGAAGTGGCCGTGCCAGAGGTCTCCACGCAACCCGGCGTGCAAGCTGCGCGCGCCCGTTATGAACTTGACCGCCAAGGACAACAACAATGAACGCAACGACATGGAATGTGAAGATCGGCATCAACCCGATCTCGTGGATGAACGATGATTTGCCCAGCCTGGGCGGCGAAACGCCGCTGGAAACAGCGTTGAAGGAGGGCGCCGAGATCGGCTACGTGGGTTTTGAATTGGGCAACAAGTTTCCGAAAGATGCCCCGGCCCTGAATGCGGTGCTGGGGAAATACCAACTTGCCTGTGTTTCCGGATGGTATTCGGGACGGCTGGCGCACCGGTCGGTCGAGGAAGAGATCGCTTCCGTGGCGTCGCACTTGCGCTTGCTGGCCGACAGCGGCGCCACCGTCATGGTCTACGGCGAAGTGGCCGACGCCATTCAGGGCGAAGCGCGCCCGCTGTATAAACGCCCGCGTTTCCAGTCGCAGCGGCAATGGCAGGAATACGCCAACAAATTGACGGCCTTTGCCGCGCATTTGCTCGCGCATGGCGTACGCCTGGCCTACCACCACCACATGGGCGCTTATGTGGAAACGCCGGCGGACGTGGACCAGTTGATGGCCTTGACGGGATCGGAAGTCGGCTTGCTGTTCGACACGGGCCACATCACGTTTGCCGGCGGCGACGCGCTGGCGGTGCTCAACAAACAAATCGACAGGATTTGCCACGTGCATTGCAAGGACGTGCGCCCCAACGTGGTGAAACTGGCGAGAAATGGCCACTGGAGTTTCTTGCAGGCTGTCATCAATGGCGCTTTCAGCGTGCCCGGCGACGGCAGCATCGACTTTCCGGCCATCCTCACGCGCCTATATTTGCACGGCTATGAGGGCTGGCTGGTGGTGGAAGCGGAGCAGGACCCGGCAGTCGCGCCCAGCTACGAATACGCGAAGCTGGGCCACGATTACCTGGCGCGCCTGGTTGATGCGATTCCCCGCTTGAAACGGGAGGCGGCATGAGCCCGCTATTGGTCAAAGCGAACAAGGCCGGCGGCAAGATCGTTGAAGTCACGCCCGCGTCCGCCGGCTGGACGCATGTCGGTTTCGCCGCGCACCGTCTTCCAGCGGGCGAGTCCTTGCAGCTGGACACGGGCAAGCGCGAATTGTGCATCGTCGTGCTGACGGGCACGCTTACCGTCCAGGCGGGTGGACAGACCTGGGAAAATATAGGTAATCGCCAGAGCGTCTTCGAGGATCGTTCGCCGTACGCCGTGTATGTCCCGCTGGATACGGCGGTCGGCATCACGGCCGTGGGCAATGCCGAAGTGGCCTTGTGCAGCGCACCGGGCATCACCCACC